>CALKUR010000161.1 GCA_937996725.1 uncultured Dechloromonas sp.
CTGAGTTGTATTCCTTCTCCTTCGACTTCTCGTACTGGTCGTAGACGTAGCCGCCAGCTGCGCCAACAACAGCACCGCCCAGTGCACCCCAAATCGGGTTGGCGCCAGCGATGGCGACGATCGCAGCGCCGCCAGCAGCACCAATAGCGCCTCCAGAGAGCGTGCGTTGTTGTGTGTCACTCATACCCGAGCAACCGGTCAGGGCGAGGGCGGTAACCGGAATTATTAACAGGGATTGTTTCATCATCATGTCTCCTTGCTAACTCGGTTACTTAGCGGCTTTGCCACAAGGGAAGCGCTCACCCAGGTAGCGAAGGATCGTATCTGCCGCTGGATCCTTAGAAAATTTCGGGTTGGCATTAGCCCATTCCACATACTTCTGAATGACTTCCTTGCGTGACGGTGCCGGTTGCTTCAAGCAAATAAACTTTGGTGATTTACGGTGCTGGCTGTAAACCAGGTAGGTGTCATATACGGCCTGACCGTAGATTTCGCAGGTGACGAAGGTGTCGCTGTTGCCCGAGGCGCAGTAGCTGACTAGTTCTTCGGTGCTCATGGCTTTGTTAGCCTGAGCGCTTGTAGCAAACCCCAGGGTGAGCGCTGTAGCGGCTGCGGTGAGAATGATTTTTTTCATGAGTCTTTGTCCTTGTGTCTAATTAAAATTGAATGTGGGTTGTGCGGGTTGGATTAGCGACGACCGCCGCCACCGAAGTGACCGCCACCTCCGCCGCTACCACCACCAAAGTGACTGCCGCCACTGCCGCCGAAATGGTCTCCACCGCCAAAGCTGGAAGAGTGACGGGTATCACCGAAGCCACCCGGATCGCGGCTACCGCCCGAACGCTCGCCACCGGAGCGTTCGCCGTTGGTACGATCACCGCCACCAAAGCCGCTGCGATCACCACCGCCAGAGCGTTCGCCGCCACCGGAGCGGTTACCGCCGCCACTCAGGCCGCCGTGATCTAGGCTTTGGCGCAGTTGGTCACGCTGGGCGTCACGGCTTCCGCCACCGCCATAGCTGCCACCGCCGCTACGCGATCCGCCGCCCACGTTGGCATTACGCCGCTGCTGATCGGCAGACCAGTTGGACGAGCCGCTGCGGCTACCACCGGACCAGTTGTTGTTGGTATTGCGGTTAAAGTTGTTGAAGTTGTTGTTATTCACTGTGAGCGAGTTGCCTCCGCCCCAGCCGCCGCCACCCCAGTGGCAACCACCCCAGAGTGCGGCACCGACAGCCATGCCCACACCAAAGGAGAGCAGGGCTGTGCCAGCAACGTAGCCCGGTGGGTAGTAGGCATAGGGTGGGTAAGCCGGGTACGGCCAGCCCCCGTATGCTGCGGTAGGGTTATAGGTCGGGACATAAACCACTTGCGGGTTGGCGGGCTGAATTTCGATCGGCTGACCATTGCCGCCGCTCACGGTTTGCTGTGAGGTGGTCTTCAGAGCCCCAGATTGTTGTGCTTTGGCGCGCAGGGTCTGAATAGCATTCATGACATCGGATTGCTGGGCCAGCACCGAGTCACCGAGTTGCTGCGTCCAGCTCAGTTGCGTGCCCATCATGCCCAGAACTGGGGGGAACGAGACCAGCGATTTGACGCTGGCATCCCAGTTCTGCTGCTGTAGCGCCTGATTCAGAGCATCGCCTGATAGGCGACTGTTGGCACGCTGCCAGTTATAGGCTTCGCCTACTTCCAGGGGGTAAGTCGAGGCCATCAGTACTTGGGCGACGAGCGGATCTGGGTAGAGCGCAATTGGGGCGACCAGGGCTGCGAGTTGCTCCTGGCTTTCTTTCTGTGGTTGTTGCTGTTGCGCACTCTGTGCATAGGCCACGGGGATTGCGGCTGGCAAGGTGAGTGCGGCTGAAATCAGGCCGACCAGTAGTCTGGAAGGCAGGTTAACCGGGCGATGCTTCTGCATAAAAAAGCCTCCTGAAACGTGTGATGCCATATTAAACGATATCTTGATAATTGTTTCCAAGGGCGTAAAGTGGCCAAGCTAGGTGAGACAGAGGTAGCCGTGGTCGGGACGATGGATCGTATAAGTCAGATAAAAAACGCATGCAAGATTGGCGGTGCCCTGCTGTTGCTGTTGATCATCCTGTTTTGGGCTTTGACGCATTTATTTCTAGCGGGGTTTGTCCGTCATCAGGCCCAAGCCTTCGGCGAGAAGATCGGCTACCGCATCGAAGTGGGCGCAGTGGATGTGACGCCGCTTTTGCTACGGGTGCGCCTAGAGAACATCCGGCTAGTGCCTGCTTCGGGTGAAGCGTTGTTTCAATTGAAACAGCTGGAGATCGACGCACGCTTTATGCCGTTGTTGTTCGGGCGCGTCAGTTTGGAACGCATTGTCTTTGACGACCCCGAGGTACTATTTGCACGAACAGCCGCCAAGAATGGGGCCTGGAATTGGTTGGCCTTGGCTGATCGCGTCAGCCAGCTGGGGGGCTCTGAACCGAATGAGCCTGAAAAGCACGCTTCCCTGAAGCTCAATATTGATGCGTTGCTGGTCAATCGTGCCCAAGTGGCTGTGCGCGATGGTCAGAAGGGGGCGGCTTACGATTTGGGCCCTTTGAGTCTGCATTTGACGGACCTGAGCAATCAAGATGAGGCTGGCCATGTGGGTGGCGCGTCGCTGCAATCGAAGTATGTTTTGAATCTGGGCGGGGTGAAGATTCCGTTGCCCAAGGTGGCAGGGGTACCCGATCGGCAACTGGTATTTGGCAAGGTCGCGGCGACGGGACGACTGGTTGAAAACTCGAGTGCTGCACTACGTGCGGCACTCGATCTGACATTAGACGACGGCACGATCAAATCAACATGGCAGATATCGGATAAAGCGTTATCCGGAAAAGTCGGTATCGAGCACCTCGCGGTGAAACCCTGGTTGAGTCTGGCGCCGAGTTATCAGCGTCTGGATAGCAATTCCGGCGTCATTAACGGTGATTTCGACGTGAAGCAAGATACCGAGGCGTTGACCGTTGATGGCGATATTAAATTTGACCAGTTGGATATCCGCGTCAGCGGTAGTAAAGATCCGTTGTTGGCATGGGAGTCCACGTCGTTAAGCCGTCTGCATCTGATGCTGCCGCGTGCCGAGGGCAAGCCCGGCCAATTGACGTTGAACGAGGTGGTTGTAGATCACCCGAAGATCCGTTTCATCATCGATGCCCAGCACCAGTCGAACTTTCGTAGTCTGTTTAGCCAGCCAGAACCGATACCACCCGTAAAGTCTGGCGAGGTCGCCAAGACCGATTCACCAATTGTGGCAACGGCGAAGCCTCCAGTTTCTGCGAAAGCCGCGGAACCCACTTTCCGCTATGACATCCGGAGCATCCGTTTGAAGAATGGCTACATGTTCTTTAGCGATGAATCCATCAAGCCGGTCTTTCATGTGGATGTGAGCGAGTTGAATGGGTCGGTTCAGGGGATCAGTAATGAACCGGGTCGTTATGCGACCCTAATCCTGAATGGACGTGCAGCGAAGACCGGTAGCCTGCGTGCTCGCGGTCAGCTCGCTTTTGCCGATCCGCGCCTCAATCATGATGTCTCGCTGACCTTTAAGAATATTCCGCTCAATGCGACCAATCCGTATGCCATGACCTTCGCCGGTTATCGAATCGACGATGGCCGTATCGATGTGGATTTGCGCTATATCACTAAAGATGGTCAGCTTCAGGGTAAGAATCGGTTTGTCATCAAGAAGATCAAGCTGGGAGAGGAAGTGCCCGACTATCAGGGCACCCGTCTGCCGCTAGGCTTGGCGATTGCGCTGCTGGAAGACTCGGATGGCATGATCGATGTGAACATTCCGGTGAAAGGCAATGTGAATGATCCGGAGTTTAGTGTCGGGCATCTGGTCTGGCAGGCATTCAAAACGGTATTGGCCAATGTGGTGACGGCGCCGTTCCGAGCTTTAGGTGCCTTGATGGGTATCGAGAATATGGATGCGGTTGGCTTCGTGGCGGGTGAAAGCGCGCTGCCGCCCGACGACGATGAGCAGCTGACGAAGGTTGCCGCGTATCTGGCCAAACGCCCGAAGTCAAAGCTGGTGATTCACGGTTCGTACGATCCGGCAGTGGATGGCCCCGAGCTGGCACGGGCGATGGCTGACCGGGCAGTCCTGGAGGCCTCGGGGCTGCAGGTGCCCACCGGTGAACCGTTGCCGACTCCAAATCTGTCGGATCCGAAGGTCAAGGCTGCGCTGAAATCGGTGTACGGGAGCCAGGTCGGCCGGATCAAACTTGGTCAGCGGCTAATGACACTGCCTGACAATCACGAGCGTGAGACACAGCTGCGTCAGGAGTTGATCCAGAGCTACAAGATTTCCGATGATCAGCTGAAACAGCTGGCGGCGCAGCGTGCCGAGGCATTGAAGGCGCAGTTGGTCGCGTCCGATAATTCATTGGCGGCACGTATCACGATTGGCGAGCCCGAGACGGTGACAGCTGATGGCAACCGGGTGCCATTGGTCGTGCAGGTGGAGTCTGGGTCTTAAGCCTAGTCTTGGATGCTTGAGGGTCTGCCTGTGCGAGTTATCATATACTCACGCAGTCCGAATCCTGTCTGTGCAGCCGAAGTGAATAATCCCCGTCCTCCCCTTAACCTGAAAACTTTGCCGAGCTGGTTGCTGATTGCGCTGGTGTGGCTGATCTCGAAGCTACCGTTGCGCGTCATTCGTGCGATTGGTGCTTTCATGGGTGTGATCCTGTGGGCGTTAGCACGACAGCGGCGATTTGTTGCCTTGACTAACTTGCGTCTGTGCTTTCCGGATATGCCGGATAGCGAGCGTCAGAAACTCGTCTTCAAGCACTGCATTCGCTTCGCCCAGGCGGTGCTCGATCGCTCATTAATGTGGTTCGCTTCTGAGGCACGTATTCGTCGTATCGTGCGCCAGCACAACGAAGAGCGCTTATATAGTGACGATGGTCGTCCAACCCTGGTGTTGGCCCCGCACTTCGTCGGGCTGGATGCCACCGGTACACGCGCTTCAATGATGGGGCCGTGGATCAGCATGTACGCTAAGCAAAAGAATCCGGTTCTGAATTACATGTTGTTGCACGGGCGGGCCCGCTTTACGAACCCGGTGTTGGTTTCACGCCAGGATGGCTTGCTCAAGGTCGTTAAAGCGATGAAGCGAGGCACACCGTTTTATTATCTCCCCGACCAGGATTTCGGGCCGAAAGATGCTGTCTTTGCGCCGTTCTTCGGTTTCCCGGCGGCCACGGTGACGGGTGTGTCACGTCTGGCACAACTGACCAATGCGCGCGTGATTGCGATTGTTTCCAAGATGGTGCCGGACGGCTACGAGTCGTATTACACCGAAGCGTGGGAGAGTTTCCCCGGTGCATCGGTGGAGGAAGATACTGCACGCATGAATGCCTTTATCGAGTCATGGGTGTTGCAGATGCCGGATCAGTATTTCTGGCTACATAAGCGCTTTAAGACGCGCCCCGATGGTGAACCCAGCGTTTACGGTAAGCACCATCGCTGAGCCGGGCGATTTTTCGTTGTCATTAAAATTGATGGTTTTAGTGTTTTAATAGGTTTTCCCCAAAGCAGATTACTGGTACTGATACGAGGTTGGCCTTTATGAGATCGCGTGTTGCCCGTTTGTTTTCTTTTGCCGTCATATCCTTGTTGTCGGTCGTTGTGCTATCAGGTTGTACGACATTAAGCCGGCAGAATGCGGTGCCTCCTGAGTTGCACGGGCAAGAAGAGATCGAGGGCATGCCGGGTGTGCGCTACAAGTTCTTTTCCCACCGTGGTCTCGAAGCTATGGTGGCCGATATCCGCGCGGGTATCGCCTCGCAGGACGCTTTTGTCGATCAAGGAGCCCAATCTCAGGCGAGCTATCTCTCGATCTCCGGGGGTGGCGATAACGGTGCTTTCGGTGCTGGGTTGCTGACCGGCTGGTCTGAGCGGGGCGATCGCCCTGAATTCAGTCTGGTAACGGGTGTGAGTACCGGGGCATTGATTTCACCCTTTGCGTTCTTAGGGTCTGATTACGACTACGTGCTGAAGCGGGTTTATACCGAAGTGAACCCGAGTGATGTATTCATCAATAATGGTCTGATGGGTGCTCTGTTCAGTGATTCCTTTGCGGATACGACGCCGCTCTACAAGTTGATTACCGAATACGTGAACGAGGACCTGCTGAAAAAGATTGCGGATGAGTACACCTTGCGCAATCGTTGGCTGTTGGTGGCGTCAACCAATCTGGATTCGGGTGTGCCTACTTTGTGGAATATGGGCAAGTTGGCCGCAGTCGGTACCCCAGAATCGCTGCAGCTTTTCCGCAAAATTTTGCTGGCCTCCTCCGCGATTCCCGGGGCATTCCCACCGGTTATGATTGATGTCGTGGCCGGGGGCAAGCACTACCAGGAGATGCATGTCGATGGCGGGGCGACCATGGAAGTGTTTCTCTATCCCACTGCGCTGGGTGCCGAGGCACGGCGTTTGAGTATCGTCAATAAATATCGAGACCGTCAGGCCTACATTATTCGCAACTCGCGGCTGGACTCGGAATGGCGTCAGATCGAGCGTAATACCCTGACTATTATGGGACGGGCTGTGGATCAGTTGATTCAGAGCCAAGGGTACGGTGACCTGCAACGTATCTATCTGACGACGATGCGTGACCATGTCGGCTTCAATTTGGCATACATCGGCCCGGATTTTAAAGAACCCCATACCGGAAACTTTGACCAGAAGTATATGAAGGCATTGTTTGCGTATGGACGCAATTTGGGCGTAGCGGGTTACCCCTGGGCGAAAACCCCGCCGGGTTTCGATCATGCGCTCAACGATGATGTGCGGAATCAGGTCAGTCGTCAGCGTGCGCTTCTAAAGTCGGCTAACCCCAAGGCCAAATAAATAAAAAGCCCCTGGCCGTGAAGGGCTCAGGGGCGAAACCGGGTTTGAGAGAGCGTTGGGGTTGCCCGGGATAGAACCTGGTGATGCTAAGAAGGGTTACTGCACTTGCTGGATACCGGCGAGGACCCAACCACCCTGACCGTTGATCGGTTTAGTGAGGTGCCAGACTTCGTCGATGGCCACCAGAGCGGCTTCAGCCTCTTCGCGCAGCGTGCCTGTGAAACGGACGCTGACAATGTTTCGGTAGCTGTCTTGGTTGATGTCGAGAATCTCGGCATTCAGCGAAACAATGTCGGTCTTTTGCGGCAAACCATTACGTTGATCCAGATCCAGGCGGATCTCGGCAAACATTTCCGGCGAGGTGAACTCGCGGATGTCGGCCAGATCACCGGCATCATGCGCGGCCTGCAGGCGGATGAAACCAACCTTGGCGTTGCGGATGAAGCCGTCGATGTCAAAACCGGCCGGTACATTGACACCCGATGCCGATCCGGCTGTCTGGCTGCTTTGATACTGAGCGTTGTCGGTATAGGTTGATGCATTGTAGGGCGCGCCGGCACCGGCCATGGTGGCTTGTTGGCCGGCACGTTTGCGCATGAAGAAGCCGATGACAGCCATCACGGCAAAAGCAAGGAGGGCAATCATCATGATGTTGGCCAGCTCTTCACCGAAGCCGAAGTGGCTTGCCAGCGCGGCCAGACCCAGACCAGCGGCCAAGCCCGCGATAGGGCCAAGCCAGGAGCGGGATGGCTGTGCAGCGGGCGCGGTAGCGCCGGGTGCCCGCGCGGCGGGTGCGGCTGCCGTAGCCGGTTTGCTGATGGGCGCCATCTGGCGCTGCATGCCCATGGATTTGCCACCACCAATGCGGGCGGCCTCGGCGTTGCCGACGGCCATGGTTAAGCCAATGGCCAGCGCGGCAGCGAATAAGCTGATGTTCTTAAGAGCCTTCACGGGTGTCTCCTGGGTTTTCTGTTGGGTGCGTTGAGCATAGCGGAATTTGCCGGTCGTAGCTTAGGAGAAGCTTAAGGTGGCCGTGATAGCCCTATGGACCACGGAATAGCTATGCCCGCCATGTCTGGCGGTGATTCTCTGCCGGGCCGCCTTCGGCTATAATCACAGGTTTTGCAAGTCCGGAGCCGCTGTTGGGCTCGGCATTGACCCATTTACCCCTATTTACCACTAGGAACACATTCATGAGCACCACCGAAACCGTGCAGGAAACTAACCCGCTCGAGCGGTCGATTGATCTGACCGTCTCCGCCAAGGAACTCGACGCCGCCATGGACGTGCGTCTGGCCCGTATGGGTAAGACCCTGAAGATCGCCGGTTTCCGTCCGGGTAAGGTGCCGGCCAAAGTGGTCAAGCAGCAATATGGTCTGCAGGCACGCGATGAAGCGCTCAACGACATCGTCGGCCGCGCGTTTGGTGAAGCCATCACCCAGCAGAAGCTCAATGTGGCTGGTTACCCGCGTATCGAACCAAAGGGCGACGAAACAGGCGAAACCCTGACCTTTGTGGCCACCTTCGAGCTGTTCCCAGAAATCAAGCTGGCCGATGTGACCGGTGCCGAGATCGAGCGCCCGGTGCATGAAGTGACGGCTGCCGATGTAGAAAAGACTCTGGATATTCTGCGCAAGCAGCGTGTGGGTTATGAGAATGCAGACCGCGCCGCGCAGAAAGAAGACCGCGTTGTGATCGACTTCCTCGGTAAAAAGGACGGCGTGCCGTTTGCTGGTGGCGAAGCCAAGGATTACCCGATGGTTTTGGGTAAGGGCACGCTGCTGCCGGATTTTGAAGCGGCCATCGAAGGTTCGACTGCTGGCACGAGCAAGACCTTTGATCTGACCTTCCCGGCCGATTACGGCAACGCCGATCTGGCTGGTCAGACGGTGCAGTTCGATCTGAACGTGAAGCAAGTGCAAGGTCCGGTAATTCCAGAACTGACCGAAGAGTTCGTTAAGGCCATGGGCATCGAAAGCGGCAAGGCCGACGACCTGAAGGCTGAAGTCGAAAAGAATCTGAAGGGCGAAGTGAAGAAGCGCATCCATCAGCGTCTGCGTGAAGCCGTGATGGAAAAGCTCGACAGCCTGAATCCGATCGCTGTGCCGAAGTCGCTGGTCGAGCAGGAAATCTACCGTCTGATGCAGGGCACCCGCGAAGACATGAAGCAACGCGGCATGAAGGGCGATATCCCGCTGCAGCCAGAATGGTTCCAGGATCGCGCGCTACCGCGCGTGCGTATGGGTCTGATCTTGGCTGATCTGGTCGAGAAGGAAAACCTGGTCGCCACCGAAGCCCAGATCGATGCCCGTATCGCCGAGATCGCAGAAACCTACCAACACCCGGAAGAAGTGAAGGTTTGGTACAAGCAAGATCCGCAACGCCTGTCGAACATTGAGTCGGAAGTGCTGGAACAGAATGTGGTGGATTGGTTCCTGGCGCGTGCCAAGGTGACCGACAAGACCATCGATTTCGATGACATCATGGGCCAGCAAGGCCTGTAATTGGCCTAATCGACTGAATTTAGTCGGTATTTAGCAGTTTTTGGCGGTAAATAACGGCCGGGTTCGCCCGGCCGTTCGCTTTTTTGCGTCTTTTTTGCCTGTGGCAGCATGAAAAAAGGCTGTTTTTACGGCATGATGTCACTCAATACCCGTAATTTTGCACAGGAGCACCCATGTTCACCCATAACGGCCTCGTTGAAACCCTCGCCAACGCCCATCCGGACCCGCAAGCTATCGGTCTGGTGCCCATGGTGGTGGAACAGAGCGGTCGTGGTGAGCGTGCTTTCGACATTTATTCCCGCCTACTCAAGGAGCGGGTGGTCTTTCTGGTTGGCCCGGTGAACGACATGAGCGCCAATTTGGTGGTCGCCCAGCTGCTGTTCCTTGAAGCGGAAAACCCGGATAAAGACATTCATCTCTATATCAACTCACCGGGTGGTTCCGTGACCGCCGGTCTGTCGATCTACGACACCATGCAGTTCATCAAGCCGGACGTGTCGACGCTCTGTCTGGGCCAGGCGGCCTCGATGGGTGCCTTCCTGTTAACGGCCGGTGCCAAGGGCAAGCGTTTCTCGCTGCCGAATTCGCGCGTCATGATCCATCAGCCGCTGGGTGGCTTTCAGGGTCAGGCCTCGGATATCGAGATTCATGCCAAAGAGATTCTCTCGCTACGCGCGAAGCTCAACACTATGCTGGCGCAGCATACGGGGCAGGATGTCGAGCGCATCGAGCGCGACACGGACCGCGATAACTTTATGTCGGCCGATGAAGCGGTGACCTACGGTCTGATCGACAAAGTGTTGGGTAGCCGCGGCGCGGCGGCTTAAGAATTCAAGAAGGACGACGCTATGAGTAAAGATCAACAGACTACCCCGGCTAAAGGTGGCAAAGACGGCGATAAACCGTTGTACTGCTCGTTCTGCGGCAAGAGCCAGCACGAGGTCAAGAAACTGATCGCCGGCCCCTCGGTATTTATCTGTGACGAATGCATCGATCTGTGCGCCGACATCGTGCAGGACGAGGTGGAAGAAGAGGCCCGTGCTGCGAAAGAAGGCCTGCCCACGCCGCGCGAAATCCGCGAGTCACTCGACGAATACGTCATTGGTCAAGAAGCTGCCAAGAAGATTCTGGCCGTGGCCGTGTACAACCACTACAAGCGCCTACGCCTGCCGAACACCAAGGATGACGGTGTCGAACTGTCGAAATCGAACATTCTGCTGATCGGTCCGACCGGCTCGGGAAAAACGCTGCTGGCGCAAACCTTGGCTCGTCTGCTCGATGTGCCGTTCGTGATGGCCGACGCCACCACGTTGACCGAAGCCGGTTACGTGGGTGAAGACGTCGAGAACATCATCCAGAAGCTGCTGCAGAAGTGTGACTATGACGTCGAGAAAGCGCGTCAGGGTATCGTTTACATCGACGAAATCGACAAGATCTCGCGCAAGTCGGACAACCCCTCGATTACGCGCGACGTGTCGGGTGAGGGCGTGCAGCAGGCGCTGCTCAAGCTCATTGAAGGCACTGTGGCGGCTGTGCCGCCGCAGGGAGGCCGCAAGCACCCGAATCAGGACTTCGTCCAGGTCGACACCACCAACATCTTGTTTATCTGCGGTGGCGCTTTCGAAGGCATCGATAAGGTGATCCGTAACCGCACCGAGAAGACCGGTATCGGTTTTGGTGCTGAGGTGACCGGTAAAGAAGAGAAGGCGATCACGACGCTGCTCAAAGTCGTGGAGCCGGAAGATCTGATCAAGTACGGCCTCATCCCGGAACTGATTGGCCGCCTACCAGTCGTGGCCACGCTGGACGAATTGGAAGAGGCGGCGCTGATCCGCATTCTGACCGAGCCGAAGAACGCGCTGACCAAGCAGTATCAGAAGCTGTTTGATATGGAAGGCGTGCAGCTGGAGTTCCGCCCAGAAGCCTTGAAAGCGATTGCCCGCCGTGCGTTAGAACGCAAGACCGGTGCCCGAGGCCTGCGTTCGATTGTTGAAGCCACGCTGCTCGATACCATGTACGACCTGCCGGGTAGCACCGACATCGCCAAAGTGGTGGTGGAAGAAGCCGCGATCACCGGTGAGAGCAAGCCGCTCTACGTGCTGCAGGAAGGGGCACAGGCGCAAGCCAGTTAAATCAGCGGTTGAATTCGGCCATAACGCCCCCAACTTCGGCAGCATATCCCGCCTCTTGAAGTCGCGGGATATCTCACAGAGAACGTTTCAGGAAGATCACCCATGACCGATAACACCGAAAACAACGACGTCCAGTCTGGCGAAGACCAGAGCGACGCGTCTGCCAGTCAGGCCAAGCCGCTGGTGCTGCAACCGGGCGAAGAGGCGCGTCTGCCGATGCTGCCGCTGCGCGATGTGGTGGTATTCCCGCAGATGGTGATCCCGCTGTTCGTGGGGCGCCCGAAATCGATTAAAGCGCTGGAGCATGCCATGGAGGCCGACAAGGCCGTGGTGCTGCTCGCTCAGAAATCGGCCGCGGACGATGATCCTGGTCCCGATGCGCTGTATGACGTGGGTTGCGTGGCCAGTATCCTCCAATTGCTGAAGCTGCCTGATGGTACCGTCAAGGTGCTGGTTGAAGGTACGCGCCGTGCTCGTATCGATGGCATCGATGCGCAAGACGATCTGTACTTTGCGCGCCTGACCGCGCTGGATAGTGACCATAACGAAGACAACGAAGTCGAAGCCATGCGCCGTGCGTTGGTTGCGCAATTCGATCAGTACATCAAGCTGAACAAGAAGATTCCGCCGGAGATCCTGTCGTCGATCTCGGGCATCGAAGATACCGGTCGCCTGTGCGATACCATCGCCGCGCATCTGCCGCTGAAGTTAGAGCAGAAGCAGGAAGTGTTGGCGCTGCTTAATGTCCGTGAGCGTACCGAGCGCCTGCTCAGCCAACTCGAATCTGAAATCGATATCCTGCAGGTGGAAAAGCGCATCCGTGGCCGCGTCAAGCGCCAAATGGAAAAGTCGCAACGTGAGTACTACCTGAACGAACAGGTCAAAGCGATCCAGAAGGAACTGGGCGAAGGCGAAGAGGGGGCCGATCTCGAAGAACTCGAGAAGAAGATCAAAGCCGCCGGTATGAGCAAGGAAGCGCTCAAGAAAGCCGAGTCCGAACTCAAGAAGCTCAAGCTGATGTCGCCGATGTCGGCCGAAGCCACTGTGGTGCGTAACTATATCGACATCTTGGTGGGCTTGCCGTGGAAGAAGA
>CALKUR010000162.1 GCA_937996725.1 uncultured Dechloromonas sp.
TGTGCTTCATGTCGATAGGAATGCCATGCGACTCGGCGTAATTCATGAGCTTTTCACGCGAGAGCAGATCCCACTCACGCCACGGCGCGATCACTTTGACACCTGGCTTTAACGCGTAAGCACCCAGCTCGAAACGCACCTGGTCATTGCCTTTGCCGGTAGCGCCGTGACAGATAGCATCCGCACCGGTCTTGTTGACGATTTCAATCAGGCGCTTGGCAATCAGCGGTCGTGCGATCGACGTACCCAACAGGTACTCACCTTCGTAAACCGTATTGGCACGGAACATCGGGAAAACGAAATCGCGCACGAACTCTTCGCGCAGATCATCGATAAAAATGTTCTTGGGTTTGATACCCAGCTTCAACGCCTTGGCACGCGCCGGTTCAAGTTCTTCACCCTGCCCCAGATCGGCTGTAAATGTAACCACTTCGCAACCATAGGTGTCTTGCAGCCACTTCAGAATCACCGAGGTGTCCAGACCGCCCGAATAGGCCAGTACCACTTTCTTGATATCACTCATTGCTACTTTCCGCTTAGGTTAAAACCACTTCATCAAATCGGCGATGCCCGATCAGTCGACCCGACCCAGCATCAGAAATTCCATTAACGCTTTTTGAACATGCAGACGATTCTCGGCCTCTTCCCACACGACACTCTGGGAGCCATCGATCACGCTGGCCGTGACTTCTTCCCCACGGTGCGCTGGCAGGCAGTGCATAAACAGGGCGCCAGGATTAGCAACACGCATCATGTCGTCATCGACCTGCCAATCGGCAAAGGCTTTCAAACGAGCCTCATTCTCGGCCTCGAAGCCCATCGAGGTCCACACATCGGTCGTCACTAGATCCGCACCACGGGCCGCATCCATCGGATCTGCAAACACTTCGTAATGCCCCCGGTCGGTACCAACCAGCGCCGTATCGAGCTCGTAGCCCGGTGGCGTCGACACATTGACTTTGAAGTCCAGGATTCGGGCAGCTTGCAACCAGGTGTTACAAACGTTGTTGGCATCCCCGACCCAGGCCACCGTTTTACCGCGTAGATCGCCGCGATGCTCGTGATAGGTGTAGATGTCGGCCATGATCTGGCACGGATGATATTCGTTGGTTAGGCCATTGATGACTGGCACGCGCGAATAGGTCGAGAAGCGTTCGACGATGCTCTGCTCAAAGGTGCGAATCATGACGATGTCGCTCATGCGAGAAATCACTTGCGCCGCGTCTTCCACCGGTTCGCCACGGCCGAGCTGCGAATCCCGAGTATTCAGATAAATCGCTGCACCGCCGAGTTGCTGCATACCGGCCTCGAACGACAGGCGCGTGCGCGTACTCGCTTTCTCAAAAATCATGACCAGCGTGCGGTCGACCAAAGGCCAGTACTGCTGATACGACTTGAAGCGTTCCTTGATCCAGCGGGTCCGCGCGAAGAGATACTCGTACTCTTCACGGTTGAAATCGCTGAACTGCAGGTAATGTCTCAATGCCATATTATTTTCCGAGGTAACGGGTAATCACGTCGGACAGTCGCTCGACCAGCGTATTCGCATCGGCCTGCGTGATATTCAGCGATGGCAGCAGACGCACGACCGAATCGGCCGTCACGTTGATCAGCAGGCCGGCATCGCGTGCCAGCGCCACTAGCTCACCACACGGACGATCCAGTTCAATACCGATCATCAGACCACGACCACGGATATCGACGACTTCAGCAAATTCACCAATACGGGCACGCAGGCCATCACGAATTGCCCGACCCATCTTGTCGGCGTTGTCCAGCAGCTTGTCGCGCTCCAGAACGTCAATCGTTGTCTTGGCGGCGCGCATAGCCAGCGGATTACCGCCGAAGGTGGAGCCATGATTGCCCGGGCCGAACAGACCCGCCGCACGACCACCCGCCATACAGGCACCAACCGGGACGCCGGAACCTAGACCCTTCGCTAGCGACACCACGTCCGGACGTATGCCCGCATGCTGGAACCCAAACCACTTGCCGGTACGACCGATGCCACATTGCACTTCATCGGTCATCAACAACCAGCCCTTTTCGTCGCAGAGGGCGCGCAGGTCACGCTGGAACTGCTCGTCGGCGAGATGAATGCCGCCCTCACCTTGAATAATCTCCAGTAGTACGGCAACGACATTCTTGTTATGTTGGGCAACCTGGCGAATTGCTTCGATATCGCTATAGGGGACACGCACAAAACCGCTGACCAGCGGCTCAAACCCGGCTTGAGTCTTGCGATTGCCGGTGGCCGACAAGGTCGCCAGTGTCCGTCCATGGAACGCGTGTTCCATGACGATGATGTTCGGATTGTCGATGCCCTGGCGGTGACCATAAAAGCGCGCCAATTTGATCGCAGCTTCATTGGCCTCGCAACCGGAGTTGCAGAAGAACACTTCATCGAGGCCCGACAGCGATGACAGCTTATCGGCCAATTCATCCTGTAGTGGAATCCGGTAAAGGTTCGACGTATGCAGCAGCTGCGCCGCCTGTTGGCTCAATGCCCGCACCAGATCCGGGTGGTTATGACCGAGCGTATTGACGGCGATGCCGGACAAGGCATCCAGATAGCGCTTGCCGTCGGTATCTACCACCCAACTTCCCTCACCGTGAGAAAAAGCCACAGGCTGACGGGCATAGGTGTTCATCACATGCGTCATAGACTTACTCGATCAAACAAAACCAAAAGCGACAAATGAAAAAACGGCGAAGTGTTCATCAACCGATCCATGATGATTGGCCGTTGAACCTCGCCGCAGCGTGCGAATAAAACGTTCACGTCAATTTTATGGCAAAACGGGCGCCTAATCCACTCCCAAGCCTCTCCCGCAAGTGCACAAAAATCGATAGAATGGTGCCCATGAACACCCCAGCAGCGACAGACCACGTCAAAAGCGAAAGCGATCTGTCCCACAGCCTCGTCATCGTTGGCCGAACCCACGATGGCCAGAAATTCCGCCCTTCGGATTGGGCCGAGCGTCTGTGTGGGGTCATGTCGGCCTTCGGCAGCGAAAAACGGATGAAATATTCACCCTATGTCAGCCCGGGCGAGTGGGAAGGTGACAAATGCGTGTTTATTGACGGAACACTCTACGACAAATCACCGATTGCCTACAGGTTCCTGGCAAATTTTGCCAAAGATAACGATTTAGTGCTGATTGACGGCGTTTGCAGCCTCGAAGTCTGCAATATCGACGAAGTTCTGGCAGAAACCGTCGTTTACCCAGCTAGTATCCCGGTCCGCTGAGCTTAGTTCATTTAATCAGACTGGGATTGTCGGCAATCAGCTGCGGCAAAATATCGATGATCGGTTGCGGCGTAATCTTGTTTTCACCGGCAAGCACGCCGTCCAGCGCAACCAGCAAGGTCAGCAGCACGGCAATCCCAAGAATCGTTCCCGAAGTAAAGGCTACGGTAAAAAACGTCCGTTTTTCAAACCAGCCCGAGATAATCAACATCCCAATCAGGCAACTCAGCGCAACCCACAAATACCCGGGAAGGCTCTTTTTAAAGTCGGCCAGCCGGGCATCACGCAGATCGACCATTTGCTTGAAGGTTGCCAGAATCTCCGCTCGTGCTACCTGTTGCGAATAGGTATTCACCTTAATAGCTCTAAGACCTTGCGTCATTTCAGACGAAAGCTCAGACACCTTATCGCTGCGCTCACGCTTGGCCATGGCGGGCCATTCATCTTGTACGATCAGATTGGCGTAGGTATTCAAATCATCCCGAAACGCTTCTGCTTCATTGGTCGCCATGCTCTTCAAATCACGATTCAGCTTCGATATGGCCTGGGCCTCACGAGCCACCAGATCCTCGGTATTAAGATGGCTAGACTGCACGCGGACAAGTGAAAACACGCACAACGCAATTGTCAGGCCACACAGGATCTTGTAGGCATCCAATGCCCCTGTACTGAGTTCATCAGGCACGTTGAGTTTGTATCTAATCCGAATAACAAGCGGCAGCACCACGGCAAAGAGCAAGCCGCCACCGCCAAACAAGAATCCGATCTCCAAGTCGGAGAGTGTGTGGAGCCAATTCAAGAACATGGTGTTCACCCAGTAGTGACCATCTTACAAAATCAGCATCATAACCGACATCGGATTGTTGGGATTCGTCAGATCATCGACATCATGCGCTCTGATGACATCCCGTTGCTTGACACCCGACTTGCTAGTTGTTGTCGACGCTGTGGTTTTAGTGCTCGTATCAAAGGCGGGCATCAGCTCACCTGAATTACTGTAGACCATCCCCGAACCCGGTAATTCTGCTTTGGCCACGATCGGAGACGTACTGACGTGGTGATTTGACCGCGCCATTTGGGTGTCACGTGTTCGTGCTGCCGCATGCGCTGCGGCTCGGCTGGCAGGAGTCGATGCGGCAGCCTTCTGGGCAGACTTCACAACACTCTGCGTTACCGTAACGGGTTTATCAGCACCCTGCTTTTGGGCGGTTTGCTTTGACGTTTGACGATTGTCGGCAGATTCCGAATCCGATGCCGCCGTATTACCAGACTGACTCACGGAACTGGTCGATTTCTGCGTCGAGGTTGTGGATCCGGTCTGAGTTGAGCCACTGGTTGACGGAGATGCGGTCGAGCCAGCCCCTGACTGAGATGCACCCGTAGTAAACGAAGACACTGTTGTCACTGCACTGGTATTCGATGCTCCCGAGGTCATACCAGTGTTCAGGTTAATAGTCAGCACACTACTGGTGTCAACCGTCGCAGGAGGCAACGGCGGCATCGGGCTTGGTCCATTTGCGATCACCGTGGAGATCATGACCCCGGCTGATGTATCGGGTTCTGTTATCTGCGTTGGCGTAGGTCTTAGTATGGGTGTGGGTGTGGGTGTGGGCGTTGGAGAAGGCGTGATCGCTTCACGGTATATGCCATACAGGCCTACGCCCAGCGCTGGACTTAATGTTGTAGAAGCATTGCTGTTATAGCGGTAATTCGCGGGGTTGGTGCCGACGAGAGCGACCAACCCCGTGCTACCGGGAATGCTACCCGTGTACAAAGTTGCGCGCCCACCACTCCCAACCGACACAGCACCACTACCGGAGATAACGATGTTACCCCCTGATGCATCACCCGCTGCCGAGTTAACGCCGGCATCCAATACAACTGCATCCGACGATGCGCTCGATGTGGTTATTAATTTGGTCACGTTAATGTCACCAGATAACACACCCAGTTTCACCACGCCTGAGGCGGTAATACCTGGCTCACCCACCATGCCAGGAAGAGAAACAATCGACAAGCTGGACGTATTTAGGAAGCGTATATCGCCCATGTTCCGGGCGGTCAATCTACCGACCATGTTGTTTGCAGCAGTCAGCGTCGCGTTGCCTCCCCCGAGTAGCCATAACTCGCCAGCGGTTAAGACACCACTAGCGCCCTGCGTAATAGACCGAAAAGCTTGAAGGTTGATAATGCTACTAGTCGTGAGGGTATTATTAACAACGATATAGTCACTCGAAAGCTGAATCGGTCCGGCAATATTGATGGGGCTGCTAATGGTGACAGTCGTGTAATCGTTGTATCCGATACTTAGTCCACCCAACGATGAGAACCCTAGCATAGCCAACGGTTGGCCGGCCCCACCAATATTGTTGAGAATAAACGTCGTACCACTGGTCAATCCGTTAAAGTTGAACCCATTAGCCCAGGAGCCATAGGCCGGCGCGAGCGTCAACCTACCTGTGGTTAAGGTCGCAAGGGTTCCATTTCCAGACCAATTGTAAATCTGATCGGCCGTTAGATTAAGTTCACCAGTACCAGTACTGATTGTATGGTTGCCATACAATCCAATACCATAAGCAGCTGCATTGGCAGTGCTTCGGCCTGCCCATATCATGAGATTGCCACCACCGGTATTGATATCGGCATTGAGATCAAGGCCGTTGCTGTTAACACCGGCAGCGCCCACTGACGGGCCATTGCCCACAGTTAGCCCATACCATGTTTGCGAGCCATTAGCTGTTGAACTACCCCCCGCCCATAGATTGCCGCCATTGGTATTAATGGTGATCGCGCTGGAACTAGCCCCAATTCCGACACCGCCATCGAGGGTATGGTCATAGTCTGACCACAACACGATATTGAGTTTTCCAGAGGTGCTAGAAATATTTGCTTGTAGGCTGACCATTCGATGCGCCTTAAGCATGAGGGTTGCATCACCACCCGCAGTTTTAGCAATGCCACTCGTAACCCAAATATCACCAGAAATCCCGACGCCCGCATTACCGACAATTGCTCCCGTCGTTCCGGTTGGTGAACCGGTCGGACTATAGGCAGTATCAATCGTCACACTAGTGCCGTTGTTAAGCGCCCCTACGATTGCAGCTGCCTCACCTAAGCCAATCGCGTAGTTATATGGGTCAACAAGCCATAAACCGCCGGGGCCGTTTGTTGCGCCGGCATTGATGTACGCGCCCGTGGTGTTCACAACATGGCCAGAGGTTTCAATCTGACCGCCATCGCCGCCATTAGGCCCGCCCTTGGCATAAATGCTGCCATAGGCCTTCGTCCAACCATTGGCGTTGGTCACATCACTCCACAGCACCACCTTACCGCCGTTACCAATGTCGGTAGCGCTGGCGTCGATGGTGACGTTTTGCCCCATGTAGGTGGTGGTGGCCTGGTACGTGCCGTTTGATCCTTGCCAATCACCACCGATGAGTACGGTACCGCCCTGCGTGGCGCCTGCGGCGTCGATACTGGTGGTATCGGTGAGGCTGATTTGGTCACCGGTGACAGTGGTTTGCCCTGCTCTACCGTAGCGGCTTCTTGTGCTGATGGTGGTGCTACCGGCGAGTGCCACGGTGGATGGGCCAGTGGGTGGCGCCAAGGGGTTGTTCAGCGGGTGGTTGGGGCCGAGTACGTCGGCGGCGTTGGTAGGGCCAGCGCCGTTGATGTTGATGCTGCCGCCTTGAGTATCGCCATCAGCATTGATGTTGGCGTTGTTTAGGGTGAGCTGGTTGGCGGCCAGTTGGACCCGCCCACCCTGTTGCTGGCTACCGGTATTGATGTTGGCGTTGGTGACGGCGAGTTGGTTGGTGGCCTGTACTTTGACGGTGCCGCCCTGGGTTGGGCTGGTGGCGATGACGTTACCGCTGATCGAAACGTTCTTACCGTTGATCTGGATGGTGCCGGCCTGGGTAGTATCGCTGGATACGTCCAACGTGCCTGTGTTGGTGACACTTGTGCCTTCCAGGAGGATACGGCCGCCCTGTTGGCTGACGCCTTTGGCTTCAATGGTGCCGCTGTTGATGACGCTGGCGGCGAGCTGGTTAGCCGCTCTTGCGGAGAGGATAACGAGGCCGTTAGGGGCTTTGATGGCATGGCGGTTCTCGACGAGGGTGTCGAGTTGGGCCTCAGTCACCGTGATGCTGTCGAGTTTGCTGGTGAGACCGAAGTTAAGCGTGATGCTTTCTCCGGCGGCCATGGCGATGGTGCCGGATTGGGCGAGCAGGAGGCCGCTGTTACGGACTTCAGGGGCCAGCATGGCGATGTAGCCATTGAGGCTGGTGGTAATGGTGCCTTCGTTGATGACTTTGCCGGTGCTGCCATTACGATCAAAAGTGGTGCTGCCGGCCATGAAGGCGGCGTCACTCATGCTCATGGTGGTGGCAACGATGCCACCGACATTGACCTGGGCGCCGGGGGCAAAGTAGACGCCGGCGGCGTTGATGAGGTAGACCTGGCCGTTAGAGGACAGTTGTCCGTAGATCTGGCTGGGGTTACCGCTGTTAACGCGGTTGAGCGTGACGGCCTGGCTGCTGGGCTGGACGAAGTTGACCTGGGCCTGGCTACCGATGTCAAAGGTGTTCCAGTTGATGGCGGCACGATTGGACGATTGGGTAATCGTCATGGTGTTGCCGTTGGTGCCGATGGCAGCGATGCCGGCGGCGACCTGGCCACCAGTGGGGAGTTGATTGGGAGTGGGTGGCGAAGGCGGTGCGGCTGTGGCTGCCCCGCCGGTGAGCATGGCGACGGTGGTGACGGTACGGGTAATGCGGGTGATGGACTGCTGTTTACCCTGGGCGGTGGTGGCTTCACTCACGGCAACCCAGGCCATCTGGACTTTGCTCCAGATGACTTTGAAGATGCGGTTGAGTGCGTGGTTCATCGTCGAATACGGCTTAGAACGGTAGCGATGCGGTGATCCAGAACCGGTTGGGGCTGGTGCCGCCGTTCTGGTTGAGGTATTGGGCGACGCTCTCGGTCAGTTGGCCGGTACGTTGCGCCCAAGTGGCTTTGAGGTTGAAGTTGTAGGGGCCAAGCCAACCGAAGCTGGCACCAAAGCCTTGCAGGATATAGTTGTTGTTGACGGTGTTGGCGGTGGGGTTGTTGAACTTCCAGGTCTGGACGTTGGCCATGTCGTAGAAGGCGGTGAGCTGGGTCTGGTACGGCAGGTTCTGACGCAGTTCGGCGGTGGTGAGATTGCCCTGGCTGGCCGGGCCCTGGCCAGAGCCGTAGGCGCGTACGTTCATGGGGCCACCGAGGTAGAGCTGTTCGGAGCTGTCCATGTTCTGGCTAGCGAGCTGGCCAGAGACGCCGAGGTAAACACTTAAGGATTCGGAGATGGCCTGGTTACGGTTGGCGGCGTAGCGCAGTTTGGCAAAGTTGCCGGCGACGCCGTAGCTGTTGTTGTACTGGCCGCCGGCATCGCGACCGATGTCACCAGCCGAGCCAATCAGGGAGGCGGTGCTGAGGCCACCGCCGAGCATGCCGTCGATGAGGTTACCGGAGAACCCGAACTGGGCGACGCTGGTATCGTAGGTCTGGTCGGTGTTGAGCCCGTTGATGGTCCAGTTCTTGAACTGGCTGTAGGTCCAGTTGAGGATACCGATCAGGTTGGCTGGGCGGGAGCGGAGCAGAGGATAGGTGGCTTCGACGCCGCCGGTGCTGGCAACGCCGTTGGCGTAGAGGCTCTGAAAGCTCTGGTTCAGGACGCGGTAGCCCATGGTGCTGCCGTTGATGCCAAGGCGTAGGCCACTGGTGCCGACTGGCAGGGTGTAGCCGAGCCGGCCGTAGCTGTTGCCCTCAGAGTACATGCCGTAGGCAGTGAGCTGATCGCCGAGACCGAGGGGGCCGTTGGCGTTGAGCTGGACGGAGCCGCGGACTTTGCCGCTGTTGCTGTCGCCGAAGTTATCCACAGCGACCTGGCCGTTAATGAGCGGTTTGTCGGTGACGGTGAGCAGCAGGATGGTCTCACCGGGTTGTCCACCCTCTTGAAGGGTACCTGCGACACTGACATCGGGCAGGTCGTTCAGCGTCAGGAGCGCATGGTCCAGCTGGTCAAGCGAGAGCTCAGAGGCTTTGGGGATACGGCCATAGACCCATTTCTCGACGCGCTCGTCGCTAACGTATTGGGAGCGGTTGTCGATTTTAATGCCGCCGAGTCTGGCTTCAATGATGCGGATGGTGACGGTGCCGTCAGTGATATCCTGCTGCGGGAGAAAGACACGGACGAGCCAGCCGCGTTCGCGGTAGACCTCGGTGATGGCATCAGTAACAAGTTTGAGGTCGTCAAAGGTGATGGATTTGCCAATGAAGTCGGCGACAACGGGCTGCAGGTCGTCGTTGCTCAGCTTGCTGTTACCGACGAAAACAAACTGCTTGACCACAAAGCTGAGCTGGCCCGGTTTTGGGGTGAGTGGTTTGTATTCGATGGGGGCTGTTTCGCGGGTGGCCTCGGGCAATATGGGCGGCTGGGGCTCCAGCTCGCGGTTCTGCTGCAATAGCTGGCCGGCGGATGTCTGGGCGTGGGCAGGCGAAACGAGCATACCCAGCAGGGCAAATGACCCTGCTGTTATTGTTGTGAATATCCGAAACAATCTCGCGCGCATGCGCGCGATTTTACACGGTCGGAAAGGATGTTGTTAAACTTAAAAAGTTAAGGCAAAAATCATCGGCCTATCCTTTGTAAACCGGTACGTTTTACTTCAAACCCACCCTAATCTGGCTCATACGTGATGCTCGACAAACTCATGCAATTTCTTTCGTCACCCCGCAGACTGACGCTGTTTGTCATTGGCATCTGCATCGCCATCATTGCCGCATTTGTTATTGCCAATCCTGCGCCCCCGAAAACAATTACGATCGCAACAGGGGCCGAAGGTGGGGTCTATCGTGTTTTTGGTGAGGAGTACCGGGAATTTTTCGCAAAACGTGGCATTGATCTAAGGTTAATGCCAACCAAGGGTGCCCAAGAAAACGCGGAGTTGATTCTAGATCCTGACAGCCCGGTCGACATCGCTTTTATACAGAGCGGTCTCCTGGACCCAAAAAACGCCAGACAACTCGAAACCCTTGGCAGCATTGCCTATGAGCCCATATGGCTTTTCTACAGAAGTCACATGGCAAATGATTCCATTCAAAAACTGATCGATCTCTCGCATCGAAAATTGAGTATCGGCGAAAAAGGGAGCGGCACATACGCGGAAGTGATGCATTTGCTCAGCCTAACGGGTCTTGATCAGGATGCACACCTGATTGACCTCCCTACGGCCGAGGGTGTTAGAGCAATTCAGCAGGGCGAAATTGACGCGTTATTTCTCATACAGAACATTGAATCACAAAACATTCAAACCTTGATCAGCGATCCTAACCTTCGGCTTGCTAACTTTATTAGAGCGAATGCTTATGTGAAGAGAATGACTTACCTTGAGGCGCTCTTCATCCCGATGGGAGCGCTTGATCTCAAGCGGAATTTCCCCGATCAAGACACCCGGCTGATTGCCACGACAACCGAGCTCGTCATAAAGAAATCGCTCCACCCGGCGATTCAAATGCTCTTTTTGCAAGCAGCGCGCGAGATTAATGGCAAAGAGACGTTCTTCTCCAAGCGAAATGAATTTCCGTCATTTCGAACCAGCGGCCTGACTGAAAGCGCGCAAGCAATTCTGTATTACGATAAGGGACTCCCCTTCCTGATGAATTACCTACCTTTTAGTTTGGCAGAGATTATTCACCGCATGATTTTTTTGATTCTGCCTTTGTTTGCGATTGCATTTCCTATTGTTCAATACGTGCCACAACTCTGGGACAAGTACATGCGTAATCGTATCAACAGGGTTTATAGCAACCTTAAGTCTCTGGAAAGCGATATTACAAACTCAAACAACCCTGACCAATATATAGACTACACGGCGCGTCTGGATAAAATAAGCCAAGAAGCACTCGTGCTGAGACACTCACAGGACCACCATCTTGAGTATTACACACTACGTGGCCATATCGATTATGTCCGGCAATGCCTTAAGGCGGGCATCTATGCGCAGCGCCATGGCAACCAATCATGACTCGGTCACGATGAAAGAAATCTAAAAACCCATGAGAAATTCTCAAAATAAAATTTCGCGGATTACGCTAACTGTTTTTCTGGTCATAATGCTTGTCGCTTGTGGATCAGCCCCAAGAAAAGAGGCGTTGACGAGTACGCAGCTGCAAATGGCATCTATCGACGGTTTTTCAGATATTCGATATGTCCCCAGCACGCAGCTGGGTACCAGTACGTTTCTTGAAGAATTGAAGGTAGCAATTCCAAAGCGTGAAACCGGCCCCGATCGAACCTCCAATTACCTGTCCCTGTCAGGAGGCGGTGACAATGGGGCTTTCGGTGCAGGGCTCCTGATCGGTTGGACTGCCCAGGGAACTCGCCCAACTTTTGATCAGGTTGTTGGCATCAGCACAGGTGCCTTGATTGCACCATTGGCATACCTAGGTAGTTCATATGATGATGTCTTAAGAGATGTTTTTACCAATGTTACGCCCAAGGATATCTATAGAGAAAGAGGAGTTCTGGGTCTCCTCCTAAACGATGCGATGGCTGATAACGCCCCGTTAGCAGCACTCATTGAGAAGAATGTCACTACAACCATGCTTGATGACATCGCAAACCAATATCAAGCGAAGGGACGATTGCTTCTCATAGGCACAACAAACATCGATACAGGGCAAATTGTTTTGTGGAACATGGGAAAGATAGCGAGCTATAAAACCCCGGAGTCGGCGCATCTGTTCCGCAAGATTATGCTGGCGTCCGCTGCAATCCCGGGTGCATTTCCACCCTCTTTGTTCGAAGCGGCGCTCGATAGCAAGGAGTTCAATGAGCTGCATGTTGACGGCGGCCTAGCCGTGCAAATTTACCTTTACCCGGGTGCCGTAACCAAAATCGCGCTTGCCCAGGGCGTCATGAAACAAAAGAAGCGAAACGCCTACATCATAAGAAATGCCAAAATTTCTATTGATCAATCTACGACCGAACGGAACGGCCTAGGCATTGTAGATCGCGCACTCAAAAAAATGATTCAGGCGCAAGGGGTTGGTAACTTGTATCAAATCTACGAAATTGCAAGACGAGATAATATTTCTTTCAACTTAGCTTTCATAGGGGACGACTTTATTCATCCCCATCCGGCCGAGTTCAACCAGGAATACATGAGGGCGCTTTTTGACTATGGGTACCAAAAGGCGTTAAGAGGCTACCCGTGGGGCACTTCTCCACCTGGTCTTGATCAGAGCACTGAAGAGGATATTAAAGCTCAAAGCAAGCGCAAATAGGCGAGCTGGCCAACCCTGTAAAAAAAGCACCCGAAGGTGCTTTTTTTGTATGCGTCAGCAGACTTAGGCAGCCAGGGCCTTGATCTGGGCCGACAGGCGGCTCTTGTGACGCGACGACTTGTTCTTGTGAACAATACGCTTGTCAGCGATGCTGTCGATCACGCTCACTGCCTTGGCGAAGACAGCCTGAGCAGCAGCCTTGTCACCGGCTTCGATTGCACGACGCACGCTCTTGATGGCGGTGCGGAACTCCGAACGCTGGCTGGCGTTGTGACCGCGCTGCTTCATTGCCTGACGGGCACGTTTGCGGGCTTGGGCGCTATTGGCCATGAAACATCCTTCTGGGGGAATCTGGAAAACTCGCGACTATACCGGAAACCGCACAAATCCGCAAGCCATCGTACAATTCGGCTATGAGTCTGCTTCGCTCCGTCGCCACGGTCAGTGGTTTTACCTTTTTATCCCGGATTCTGGGCTTTGTCCGCGATTTCGTGATCGCCCGGAGTTTCGGGGCCGATGCCGCGACGGATGCCTTCTTTGTGGCCTTCAAACTCCCCAACCTCCTACGCCGAATGTTCGCCGAGGGTGCCTTTTCCCAGGCCTTTGTCCCCCTGCTTGGGGAGTATCACAAGCAGCGCGGTGCCGAAGAGACGCGGTTGCTGATTGACCGGACTGGCAGCGTCCTGGGGGCAACCGTTTTGCTGGTTGCCCTGCTCGGCATCTGGTGGGCACCGGCCATCGTCACCATCTCCGCCCCTGGCTTTCTGGAAACCCCGGATAAATTCGAGCTTGCGGTCACTCTTACCCGCATCACTTTCCTGTACATCTTCTTTATGTCGATGGTAGCCTTTGCCGCCGGCATACTGAACACTTGGGGCAGGTTCTCGGTACCCGCCTTCACCCCGGTATTACTCAATGTCAGCTTGATCGGCATGGCGCTGTTCGCCCAGGGCTGGTTTGATCCACCGGTCAAGGCGCTGGCTTGGGGCGTGATTATCGGCGGGCTACTGCAGCTGGGGCTGCAGTTTCATGCACTACGCAAAATCGGCCTCCTGCCCCGCTTCAGCAGCAATCTACGCGAATGCTGGCAAGACCCCGGCGTCCGTCGGATCGGGCTGCTCATGGTGCCAGCGCTGCTCGGCGTGTCCGTCAGCCAAATCAGTCTGCTACTCAATACCGTCTTTGCCTCGTTTCTGGAGAGCGGCAGCATCTCCTGGCTCTATTACGCCGACCGGCTCATGGAGTTTCCAGCCGGCATGCTGGGGGTGGCCATCGGTACCGTGATTCTGCCCAGCCTAACCAAACACCACCATGGTGGCGATAAGGCGGCTTATTCAAACTTGCTCGATTGGGGGCTACGGCTTTGCTTTCTGCTCACACTACCCGCCGCGCTCGGTTTAGCCATTCTGGCCACGCCACTGATCTCGACGCTCTTCATGCACGGCGCTTTCACGACACACGATGTCCAGGAAACCAGCCAGGCGCTTATTGCCTACTCGGTCGGCCTGAGCGGCCTGATTCTAGTTAAAGTGCTCGCCCCCGGCTTTTACGCACGGCAAAATCTGAAAACGCCGGTCAAAATCGCCATCATTGCGCTGATTAGCACGCAGCTCATGAATCTGGCCTTCATCGGCCCACTCAAGCAAGCCGGGTTGGCGTTGTCGATCGGGCTAGCCGCCTGCCTCAACGCAGGTCTACTTTACCGTGGACTACGTCAAGCGGCGATTTACGACCCGATGCCCGGCTGGGGGGCGTTCCTAGTTAAGTTGGGCATCGCCCTCGCGGTGATGTGCGCGGTACTTATTGTCGGATACCGGGACGATGCTTTCTGGCTCCAAAACACGCTTATTGATCGGGTACTGCATCTTTGCTTGCTAATCACCGGTGCCGGTGTCGCCTACGGTGGCACGCTCTTTTTACTCGGATTCCGCCCCAGGGACTTTCGAAAATCCTGAAGCTGGCGCAGAATCTCCGCATTGACCCAGGCCAGTAGAGCCGCCACCATAACCGGTCGTCAGGAGACAATCCGTGAAACTAAGCAGCCAAAGCATCCGCGACAACCAACCGATTTCCGGCGAATTCGCCTTCTGCATTCCGAACGACAAGACGCACGTCTGTCTCGGCAAAAACCTGAGCCCACAACTCAGCTGGTCGGATGCACCGGCAGGCACGCGGTCCTTCGCGATTTTTTGCGTCGATCCGGATGTCCCGTCCGTTGGTGACAACGTCAATGTCGAAGACCAGGAGGTCAGCGCGGATCTTCCGCGGGTCGATTTCTACCACTGGGTACTGGTCGATCTGCCCGCCAGCGTCAACACCATTGAAGCGGGTCAGTTTTCCAGCGAAGTCACACCCTGTGGCAAAGCCGGTCCCGGCGCACCGCTGGGTGGCCGACAAGGCATCAACGATTACACAGCCTGGTTTGCTGGCGATCCCGACATGCGCGGTGACTACTACGGCTACGATGGCCCTTGCCCCCCGTGGAACGATCTGCGTGTACACCGGTATGTCTTCACCGTCTACGCACTCGACATCGAGAAACTGGCACTCACCGGCAAGTTCACGGGCGCCGAAGCTCTAGCGGCTATGGCAAGCCATATTCTCGGACAGGCGTCCATTACAGGCAGCTACACGCTTAACGCCGCATTACGCACTTAACGGCTCCAAGCACAACACACTATGGGATTCTCAGAAAAACTTCTGGTCGGCCCGCGCGGCTCGAATATCGACAGCCGTATAGCCAGCACAACACCAGGAGCCACCTCTGAAAAAGCAGCGATCGCCGCGACAGAAAAAATCGCCAAAAAGATTCGCGCGCTACAACTCCAGCTTTATGCTGAAGGGCGGCAATCGCTCCTGATTGTTTTGCAGGGCATGGATGCAGCTGGAAAAGACGGCACGATCAAGCATGTTTTTGGGATGATGAACCCCCAGGGCTGCACCGTTTCTAGCTTCAAACAACCCACGCCGCTGGAACAGCGACATGATTTTCTGTGGCGTGTGCATCCACATGCACCTGCACGAGGCGAAGTGGCGATATTTAACCGCTCCCATTATGAAGATGTTCTGATTGCGCGGGTTCATCAACTCTGTCCCAAAGCCCAGATCAACGAGCGATACGAACAAATCAATCAATTCGAGGCACTGCTCGCCTCACAGGCCAACACACGAGTGCTTAAGTTCTTCCTGCATATCAGCCGCGAGGAACAACTCGCGCGATTTGCCGCACGCCTCGACG
Organism: uncultured Dechloromonas sp.; assembly: GCA_937996725.1. Classification (GTDB taxonomy): domain Bacteria; phylum Pseudomonadota; class Gammaproteobacteria; order Burkholderiales; family Rhodocyclaceae; genus Fluviibacter. Next base: position 15,816 of record CALKUR010000162.1, read on the forward strand.
ATCCAGCCAAGAACTGGAAAATCAGTAGCTCAGACTACTCAGAGCGCCAGCATTGGGATGCCTATCGTGAAGCCTATCAAATCGCGTTGAAAAAAACGTCGACGGATGCGGCGCCCTGGTTTGTCATCCCGGCTGATAACAAGTGGTATCGCAACTATGCGGTAGCGAATATCGTGCTTGAAGCGCTGGAATCGATGTCGCCACAAATTCCCGCCCCTTCGGTTGACCTGCCAACAGTGCATGAAGAGTTTCACAACGCTGTCCTTCAGGAAATTCGTATGGGTCGCGTCAAACCGCTGGCCAAAGCAATGGATCGCGTAATGGCTTCAAGCGAACAAAAAGCGTTGCTGGGAGACCGGACGCTGGAGGAAATCCACGCGATCGCCCAAGAAGCACATCAACCGGGCAAAAAGAAACCTGCAAAACAGGCTGGCAAGCAACGGAAATAGCCCCTCAGGCATGATTTCAGCAGTGGCTGATAGCCTGACGTACAATAAGGGCATCTAAACTCTCGAGATGTCTGATGGACGTTGCCATATTGCTGGCTTTGATCGCAATCAATGCGCTCTTTGCCATGGCAGAAGTTGCACTACTCACCGCAAAAAGAAGCAAACTGCAACGAATGGTCGATTCGGGTGACCGGCAGGCTGCTGCCGCCCTGGAGTTGGGCGAAGACCCGAACCGGTTTCTATCCACGGTACAGATCGGCATTACAACCATCGGCATCCTGAATGGCGTCGTCGCCGAATCGGCACTTTCGGCACCCGTTGCCAATTGGTTAGAAGGCTTGGGCGTTTCCAACGACACCTCCGGTTGGCTCGCCTCGACACTCATCGTTCTCATCATCACGTATCTGAGTATCGTTCTGGGTGAACTCGTACCCAAGCGGATCGGGCAAACCAACCCTGAACCGATCGCCCGTATCGTTGCCAAACCGATGCTGACACTGGCCTTAGTCGCTAGGCCGCTGGTCAAGCTGCTGTCAGGATCGACCCAGCTCCTACTACGCGCGGTGGGCATCCGCCATGCGGGGGCCCCCGTCGTGACTGAAGAAGAAATTCACGCGCTGTTGGAAGAAGGTTCCGACGCGGGCATCATCGAAGAAAACGAACGCCAGATGGTGCGCAATGTCTTCCGCTTGGACGATCGGCAAATTACCTCGCTCATGGTCCCGCGGGGTGACATCATCAGCCTGGATCTTGATGAACCGCTGAACGAGAACCTACAGCGTATCCAGGCGTCAGAGCACTCGCGTTTCCCCGTCTGCAAAGGTGGTTTCGACGAAGTCGTCGGCATTATTAACGCCAAAGTGCTCCTAGCCCAAACGCTGCGCGGCGAAACGCCGGATTTCAAGACGGATTTGCAACCGGCGGTTTTTGTCCCGGAATCGCTCACCGGTATGGAACTGCTGGAACACTTCAAATCCTCCGGCGTACAAATGGCCTTCGTCATTGACGAATACGGTGAGATCCAAGGCCTTATCACCCTGCAGGATCTCATTGAAGCCATCGCCGGCGAATTCAAACCCGATGATCATGAAGATGCCTGGGCGATTCAACGCCAGGACGGCAGCTGGCTACTCGATGGCATCATTCCCGTACCTGAGCTCAAAGATACCCTGGGGCTCGAAGCAGTGCCCGAAGAAGACAAAGGACGCTACAACACCCTATCGGGCATGCTCATGCTGCTGATGGGGCGTATTCCCTCAGCCAGCGAAGCCGTTAATTGGGAAACCTGGCGTTTTGAAGTTGTCGATATGGACGGCAAACGAATCGATAAGGTTCTAGCCACCCGTCAGGAAACACCGGATCCAGCGTCCGAGTTCTGATCGATCAGCAATCACCATGCGGCACCCGATTTCGCTCTGGTTAGCAGCGACACGTCCAGCATTTTTATCGGTCACGCTGGTTGCCGTCTTGATCGGACTGGCTAGCGCAGCTCATGATCACACTTTTCGGTCACTCCCGCTTGCCGCCGTCACCTTGTTCTTTGCTTTAGTCGCCCATGCCGGCGCGAATGTCATCAACGACTACTACGATGCCCGTAGCGGCTGCGATGCCCTGAATATGGATCGGATCGCCCCCTTTACCGGAGGCAGTCGCTTTATCCAGAATGGCATACTGACTGAGCAGCAGACAGGGCAATACGGCTATGCATTGCTTGCATTGGTCATCCCTGCCGGATTATGGTTGATTACGCAAAGCGGCCACTGGCTATTCCCCATCGGCATGACTGGGTTAGTTTGCGGCTGGGCGTACTCATCCCCACCGTTGCGGCTACAAAGCCGTGGTCTTGGCGAACTTGCCATTGTACTGGCTTGGTTGAGCATCGTTGTCGGCAGTGATTACGTACAGAGCCAAACCCTGACACCTACGGCACTCTACGCAGGCTTGGCTTACGCACCGCTGGTTGCCAACGTACTGTTCGTTAACCAAATTCCCGACCGAATCGCCGATGCCGCCGCTGGTAAGAACACGCTCATTGTTCGCCACACCCCATCAATCGCTCCTTGGGGCAGCCTCCTGCTCTACACCGTCTCGTTAACCGTCTTGATTTTTGGGATTGTTCAGGAGGCACTACCGATGAGTGCGGTAGCAGCACTGGTTGTAGCCATCCCGGCATCACGCGGGCTTCTCGCGCTGTACACAGATGCCAGTGATCCTAACCAACTCAGAATAGCCATCCCTGCGACGATCCTGAGCTGCTTACTCTTTGGTTTAGGACTCAGTGCTTCACTCATACTTTAATGGATGCTTTGTCGAACCGACGATTCAGCCAACTCAGGGGAACATAGGCCGATGAAGCGATAAGCGAAGCCGCGTAAATAATGACCACGGCGCACACCAATCATCGTGGTATTGCGTCGGAACAAATGCGCTGTCTTTAGCAACTTAAGTCCATGATCACGAATATCGGAATAGGCCATAGACGCAACGATGCCTACGCCCAGCCCTAACTCGACATAGGCTTTAATCACATCGGCGTCCAACGCCGACATGATGATGTCTGGCACGAGACCACTATTGGCAAACGCCTTATCAATCTGTCCCCGACCAGTAAATCCTTCGTGATAGGTAATGATCGGGTATTCGGCAACCTGTGCCAACGTAAGATCTTCCTGCGTATCCAGCGGGTGGCCTTCAGGCACGATCACGGCATGATGCCATTGATAATAAGGAAAGGTCACAATCTGCTCTGCACCCTCCAAGGCCTCTGTCGCAATACCAATGTCGGCCTGTCCGGTTTGCAGCAACGATACAATTTCATCGGGGCTACCCTGGTGTAACACCAGATGCACCTTCGGAAAAGCATCCTTGAATTGCTTCACAACCTGCGGCAACACATAACGTGCCTGAGTATGAGTCGTCGCGACCACTAACTGCCCTTCGTCCTTCTGCGTGAACTGGTCAGCGAGTTGCTTGATGTTCTGCGCGTCGAGCAACAAGCGCTCGACAATACTAATTAACTCTTTGCCCGGCTCGGTTAGTCCTGTTAGGCGCTTGCCCTTACGATTAAAAAGCTCGACGCCAAGTTCGTCTTCCAGATCCTTGATATGCTTGCTAACACCGGGCTGGGATGTGAACAGGGCCTCGGCGACCTCTGTTAGATTGAAATTCTGACGGACGGTTTCGCGAACGATGCGGAGCTGTTGAAAGTTCATATCGAGAAATCGGGCTCCTGGAACACGCGCAGATTTCTGGGCACAAGGTAGACCTCCTGCCCCTGCCGGACATGCTTCGTGAGCAACTCGGAACGCATCATTTCTACTTCGTAGTTATGCGCGGTACGCTGCCCCGCTTCATCAAGACCAATCAGTTCGATACGCGAGAAAGCGCCGATCGATAGAATCCGTTCAATTTCGGCACGCACACCACCCGATGTTGCCTCGGCTAAAATGGTCAATTCATGCGGACGAACAAAGGCCACCACCTGTGAGCCGTCATCAGCCGTTGAACCGTCATGGGCTAGTTGATGCGGTCCGACATGCACCACATCGCCCTCGACACGACCATGAAACAGATTGACGGAGCCTAGGAAGCCATAAACGAACGGTGTTGCAGGGTGATCGTACACCTGATCCGGCGTACCGACCTGCTCAACATGGCCCTGATTCATCAACACAACCTCATCAGCCACTTCCAGCGCTTCTTCCTGGTCATGCGTCACGAAAATAGACGTGACATGAATCTCGTCATGCAAACGGCGCAGCCAA
>CALKUR010000163.1 GCA_937996725.1 uncultured Dechloromonas sp.
ACCATCACGTGATCGAGGTTCATCGCCTTCAGCTTGGCGGCCAGCAGCTTGGTCTTGGGCGCTTCGATCGAGATCGAATCGACCACGGCCAAGCGGCCTTCGCGGGCCAGCTGCGAGAGGATCGACGCCATGCCGGCGCGATACATCTTCTTGTTGACCTTGTGCGAGAAGTTCTCGTCCGGGCTGTTCGGGAAGGTGCGACCACCTCCGCGCCACAGCGGCGACGACGACATACCCGCACGAGCGCGGCCGGTGCCCTTCTGGCGCCACGGCTTCTTGGTGGTGTGCGCGACTTCTTCGCGATCTTTTTGCTTGCGGTTGCCGCTGCGAGCATTCGCTTGGTAGGCAACAACGATCTGATGGATCAGTGCTTCGTTGTAGTCACGACCGAAGATCGTGTCCGGCGCTGCGACGTTCGACGCAGCCTGGCCTTGTGCATTCAGGAGCTTGAGTTCCATCGCTTAGGCTCCCTTCTTGGCTTTGACTTTGACGGCAGGCAGCAGAACAACCTGACCATTCTTAGCACCGGGAACCGCACCCTTGACCAGGATCAGCTGGCGCTCAGCGTCAACGCGAGCAATTTCCAGATTCTGAACGGTGCGAGTGACATCACCCATATGGCCGGTCATGCGCTTACCCGGGAAAACACGACCCGGATCCTGCGCCATACCGATCGAGCCCGGCGCGTTGTGCGACAACGAGTTACCGTGCGAGGCGCGGTTCGAGCTGAAATGGTGGCGCTTGATGCCGCCCGCGAAACCCTTACCGATGGTGACGCCGGTGACGTCGACCTTCTGGCCAGCTTCGAAGATGGTGGCAGCGATCAGGTCACCCGGCTTGAAGCCGTCGAGCTGATCCGCAGCGATGGGGAATTCTTTCAGAACGCGCGAGGATTCCACACCGGCTTTTGCCAGGTGGCCGCTCAACGCCTTGGTCATGCGCGTGGCACGACGCTGCCCGAATGCAACTTGCACGGCGGCATAGCCGTCCGTTTCGGGCGTCTTGATTTGTGCGACGCGGTTGTTCGACACATCGAGCACCGTGACCGGGACGGAAGCACCGTCTTCGGCAAAGATGCGCGTCATGCCGACCTTGCGTCCTACAAGGCCTAGACTCATCGTTATTCTCCTAATCACCGGCTACGATTGGCCGGCGTCGGTTATAAGCACTGCAAAATTACTACGGAACTGCAATGGCTCCGGAAGACCCGGAGCCGGAAAAACCCAAGAGTTTACACGCTCGAGTGGATTACTGCAACTTGATTTCGACGTCCACACCAGCCGGCAGATCCAGCTTCATGAGGGCGTCGACGGTCTTGTCCGTCGGGTCAATGATGTCCATCAGACGCAGGTGCGTACGGATTTCCAGCTGGTCGCGCGAGGTTTTGTTGACGTGCGGCGAACGCAGAATATCGAAACGTTGCTTGCGGGTCGGCAGCGGAACCGGACCACGAACGACAGCGCCGGTGCGCTTGGCGGTTTCAACGATTTCCAGCGCCGACTGATCGATCAAGCGATAGTCGTAGGCTTTGAGGCGAATACGAATTTTTTGGTTTTGCATGATGACATCCAAAGAGCAATAAAAGAACAGGCAATACAGACAGCGAGGGGCGGACTATACAGAGAAAACGGCCCTCTGCACAGCCCTGACCCTAAATCTTGTGCAGCTTGGGCACCCAGGCTTTTGGCCGGAGCACCCATCGACTGCGGAATTACTCGATGATTTTCGAGACGACGCCGGCACCGACGGTGCGGCCGCCTTCACGAATGGCGAAGCGCAGACCTTCTTCCATGGCGATCGGGTTGATCAGCTTGACCGTCATGCGGATGTTGTCACCCGGCATAACCATTTCGGTGCCTTCCGGCAGCACGATGGCACCGGTGACGTCGGTCGTACGGAAGTAGAACTGCGGACGGTAGTTGTTGAAGAACGGGGTGTGACGGCCGCCTTCGTCTTTGCTCAGCACGTACACTTCGGCTTCGAAGTGGGTGTGCGGCTTGATCGAACCCGGCTTACACAGCACTTGACCACGCTCGACTTCTTCACGCTTGGTACCGCGCAGCAGGACGCCGACGTTGTCACCGGCTTGACCTTGATCCAGCAGCTTGCGGAACATTTCAACACCGGTACAGGTGGTCTTGGTGGTCGGCTTGATGCCGACGATTTCGAGTTCTTCGCCAACTTTGACGATGCCGCGTTCGACACGACCGGTCACGACGGTGCCACGACCCGAGATCGAGAAGACGTCTTCGATCGGCAGCAGGAACGGCTGATCAATGGCGCGCTCCGGCGTCGGGATGTAGCTGTCCAGGGCGGCTGCCAGTTCGAGGATGGCCGGTTCGCCGATCGGGCTTTGGTCGCCTTCGAGGGCTTTCAGGGCCGAACCCTTGATGATGGGTACGTCGTCGCCTGGGAAGTCGTACTTCGACAGAAGTTCGCGAACTTCCATTTCAACGAGTTCGAGCAGTTCTGCGTCGTCAACCATGTCGCACTTGTTCAGGAAGACGATGATGTACGGCACGCCAACCTGGCGAGCCAGCAGGATGTGCTCACGGGTCTGCGGCATCGGGCCGTCAGCGGCCGAGCACACCAGAATGGCGCCGTCCATCTGGGCAGCACCAGTAATCATGTTCTTGACGTAGTCGGCGTGGCCCGGGCAGTCAACGTGGGCGTAGTGGCGACCTTCGGTCTCATACTCAACGTGGGCGGTGTTAATGGTAATACCGCGTGCCTTCTCTTCCGGTGCCGCATCAATCTGGTCGTAAGCCTTGGCTTCACCACCAAACTTGGCCGCCAATACGGTGGCAATTGCTGCCGTCAGCGTCGTCTTGCCATGGTCAACGTGACCAATCGTGCCCACGTTAACGTGCGGCTTTGTACGTTCAAACTTACCCTTTGCCATTTTTAGCTTCCTTAAAAGTTCAGAATTCGAAATTACTTCTTGTTGATGATTGCTTCAGCCACGTTCTTCGGGGCTTCGCTGTAGTGCTTGAACTCCATCGAGTACGTTGCACGACCTTGGGTCAGCGAACGCAGCTGCGTCGAGTAACCGAACATTTCGGCCAGCGGAACTTCGGCGCGGATGCCCTTCATGCCGCCGGCGATGTCGTCCATACCCTGAACGATGCCGCGACGACCCGACAGGTCACCCATAACGTTACCCATGTACTCTTCCGGGGTTTCGACTTCCACAGCCATCATCGGCTCAAGCAGAACCGGGCTGGCGCGGCGCATGCCTTCTTTGAAGGCCATCGAAGCGGCCATCTTGAAGGCGTTTTCGTTCGAGTCAACGTCATGGTACGAACCAAAGTGCAGGGTGCACTTGACGTCAACAATCGGGAAGCCCGCCAGCACACCGCTCGGCATGGTGTCTTGCAGACCCTTATCCACGGCCGGAATGTATTCACGGGGAACCACACCGCCCTTGATGGCGTCGACGAATTCGTAGCCCTTGCCCGGCTCGTTCGGCTCGATCTTGAGCACAACGTGCCCGTACTGACCACGACCGCCCGACTGCTTGACGAATTTACCTTCGGCATCGTCAATGACTTTGCGGATGGTTTCGCGGTAAGCCACCTGCGGTGCACCGACGTTGGCCTCAACGCCGAATTCACGCTTCATACGGTCGACGATGATCTCGAGGTGGAGCTCGCCCATACCCGAAATAATGGTCTGACCCGATTCTTCATCGGTACGCACGCGGAACGACGGATCTTCCTGTGCCAGACGCGACAGGGCGATACCCATTTTTTCCTGGTCGGCCTTGGTCTTCGGTTCGACGGCGACGTGAATCACCGGCTCCGGGAATTCCATGCGTTCCAGGGTAATGACGGCATCCGGGTCGCACAGGGTTTCACCGGTGGTCACTTCTTTCATGCCCACACAGGCGGCGATATCGCCGGCGCGCAATTCTTTGATTTCTTCACGCTCGTTGGCATGCATCTGCAGAATACGGCCGATACGCTCTTTGCGCTGCTTGATCGGGTTGTAGATCGTATCGCCCGAGTTCAAAACACCCGAGTAAACACGCACGAATGTCAGCTGACCCACGAACGGGTCGGTCATCAGCTTGAATGCCAGTGCCGAGAACTTTTCGCTATCGTCAGCCTTACGCGAAGCCGGCTGACCGTTTTCGAGTTCACCTTCCACCGGCGGAATATCCACTGGCGACGGCATCAGATCGAGAACGGCGTCGAGCATGCGCTGCACGCCCTTGTTCTTGAAGGCGGTACCGCACAGCATCGGTTGGATTTCGCTGGCGATGGTACGGGTACGCAGGCCTTCAATAATCTGGGCTTCAGTGAGTTCACCGTTTTCCAGATAAGCGTTCATCAGATCTTCCGACGCTTCAGCGGCGGCTTCGACCATCTGCTCACGCCACGTGTTGGCTTCATCAACCAAGTTGGCGGGGATGTCGCGGTAGTCGAACTTCATGCCCTGAGAAGCTTCGTCCCAGAAGATGGCTTTCATCTTGATGAGGTCAACCACGCCTTCGAAGGTGTCTTCAGCGCCGATGGGGATAACGATCGGCACCGGATTCGCCTTGAGGCGAGTCTTCATTTGCTCGACGACCTTGAAGAAGTTGGCACCGGAGCGGTCCATCTTGTTGACGAAGGCCAGACGCGGCACTTTGTACTTGTTGGCCTGACGCCACACGGTTTCCGACTGCGGCTGCACGCCACCGACGGCACAGTAAACCATGACGGCACCGTCCAGAACGCGCATCGAACGTTCCACTTCGATGGTGAAGTCCACGTGTCCCGGGGTATCAATGATGTTGATACGGTGTTCCGGACGCGAGGCATCCATCCCCTTCCAGAAACAGGTGGTCGCAGCCGAGGTAATGGTGATACCACGCTCCTGCTCCTGTTCCATCCAGTCCATCGTCGCGGCACCATCGTGCACTTCGCCGATCTTGTGGTTCACACCGGTGTAGAAAAGGATACGCTCGGTCGTCGTCGTCTTACCGGCGTCGATGTGGGCACTAATACCAATATTGCGATAGCGTTCGATGGGTGTCTTGCGAGCCACGATACAACCTTTAAAAAATTAAAACGATTAGAAGCGGAAGTGCGAGAAGGCCTTGTTGGCTTCTGCCATACGATGGACTTCGTCACGCTTCTTGACAGCGCCGCCGCGGTTTTCTGCAGCTTCGACCAGTTCAGCGGCCAGACGGGCGCCCATCGATTTTTCCGAACGCTTACGGGCAGCGTCACGGATCCAGCGCATGGCTAGGGCCATACGACGCGACGGACGAATCTCGACCGGCACCTGATAGTTGGCACCACCGACGCGGCGGGATTTGACTTCCACCATCGGCTTGGCGTTGTTCAGTGCTTGAGCAAAGACTTCCAGCGGATCACGGCCACCTTTGTTGGTGATCTGGTCAAAAGCGCCATAAATGGTGCGCTCAGCGACCGACTTCTTGCCGGAGATCATCAGGACATTAACGAATTTGGAGACGTCGACATTGCCGAACTTCGGATCCGGCAGAATGTCACGCTTGGGTACTTCGCGACGACGAGGCATGGTTAAGACCTTTCAGTAAACAGTGCGAGCGGCCTAACTTAGGCGGCCTTGGGGCGCTTGGCGCCGTACTTCGAACGGGATTGCTTACGATCCTTGACGCCCTGGGTATCCAGCGAGCCACGAACGGTGTGGTAACGCACACCCGGCAAATCCTTCACACGACCACCGCGGATCAGAACCACGGAGTGTTCCTGCAGGTTGTGGCCTTCACCGCCGATGTACGAGATCACCTCGAAACCGTTGGTCAAACGAACCTTGCAAACTTTACGCAGTGCAGAGTTCGGCTTTTTAGGCGTCGTGGTGTAAACGCGGGTGCAAACGCCACGTTTCTGCGGACAAGCCTCAAGCGCCGGGACCTTGTTCTTGGTCTCAACCTTGACGCGCGGCTTACGCACGAGCTGATTAATGGTTGGCATATCTAAAAATCCCCAATAAATCCGGGTGGTAGAACCACCCAAGTTCCTACAATGAATTGCGGTCACACCCTGATGGGTGGCCCGGTATTACGGTTAAAACGCCCAAGAAAAGCCAGCGTTTCCCTCAAAAACCGGGCGGCTTGGCCGGAGAAACCCGCGATTCTAAACCAGCGCGGGGCTTTCCGTCAACCTTTTGACCCGGGTTGACTCCGGAACAGACACCCCGGAGACCGGGGTGTCTGACCTGAATCAGTTGGCGGCGTCGCCTTCGGCAGCATCGGCTGCCGGGACTTCTGCCACGATTTCTTCGACAACCACGTCCTCGATCGGCTCGAACGCGTCGTCCAGCGCAGCCGCAGCCGTCTGGTTGCGACGGGCGGCGTGGTGCGCCAGGCCAGTACCGGCCGGGATGAGGCGCCCGACGATGACGTTTTCCTTGAGACCGCGCAGATCGTCGCGCTTGCCCATGATGGCGGCTTCGGTCAGGACACGCGTGGTTTCCTGGAACGAGGCAGCCGAGATGAACGAGTCGGTCGACAGCGAGGCCTTCGTGATACCCAGCAGCACGGGCTCAAACTCGGCCTCGCGCTTACCTTCTTCACGCAGCTTATCGTTGGTGATCAGCGCTTCCGAACGCTCGACCTGCTCGCCCTTGATGTAGGACGAATCGGCCGGATCGGTGATCTGGACACGACGCAGCATCTGGCGAACGATCACTTCGATGTGCTTATCGTTAATCTTCACGCCCTGCAGACGGTAGACGTCCTGCACTTCGTCGGTGATGTAACGGGCCAGCTCCTCGATACCCTTCAGACGGAGGATATCCTGCGGATCCGGCTCGCCATCGACAATCAGTTCGCCCTTGTTGACGACCTGGCCATCGTGCACCAGCACGTGCTTGTCTTTCAGAATCAGGAACTCGTGGTCGTTGCCCTCGAGGTCCGTCAGGATCAGACGCTGCTTGCCCTTGGTGTCCTTACCGAACGACACGGTACCGGTCACTTCGGCCAACATGCCCGTGTCTTTTGGCGTACGGGCTTCGAACAGCTCAGCCACCCGCGGCAGACCGCCGGTAATATCCCGGGTCTTAGCGGATTCCTGCGGCATACGGGCCAGCACATCGCCGACGCCGACCTTTTGACCGTCGGTGACGCTGATGATCGATCCGACCTGGAAGGCGATCGACACTGGGTGCTCGGAACCGGCAATGCGGATTTCCTGACCGTTGTCGTCGAGCAGTTTGACCTGCGGACGCAGACCCTTGTTCTGGGCCTTACCACCGCGCTTCGGATCGATGACCACCAGCGTTGCCAGACCAGTCACGTCGTCCAGCTGCTTGGCCACGGTCTGGCCTTCTTCGACGTGTTCGAAGCGGGCAGTACCGGCGTATTCCGTGATGATCGGACGGGTATGCGGATCCCAGGTCGCTAGCTTGGTGCCGGCCTTGATGCTGTCGCCATCCGACACCATCAGGGTAGCGCCATACGGCACTTTGTGACGCTCGCGCTCCTGACCGTGTTCGGTCGTAATGAGCACTTCGCCCGAACGCGTAATCACAATCTTTTCGCCACGGGCGTTGGTCACATAACGCATCAACGCCGAGAAACGAACTACGCCAGCGCTCTTGTTTTCGACTTGCGAGGCCACAGCAGCACGCGATGCGGCACCACCCACGTGGAAGGTCCGCATGGTGAGCTGGGTACCCGGCTCACCAATCGATTGCGCAGCAATCACACCAACCGCTTCACCGGAATTGACCATCGAGCCACGACCCAGGTCGCGACCATAGCACTTGGCACACAGGCCATAACGCGTATCGCAAGTCAGCGGCGTCCGGACTTTGACTTCGTCGACACCCGCCTGATCAATCTGATCGCACAAATCTTCGTCCAGCATTGTGCCGGTTTCGATCATGGTTTCCTGGGTTTCCGGGTGAACTACATCAGCAGCCGTGACGCGACCGAGGATACGATCACGCAGCGGCTCGATCACTTCGCCACCTTCGATGAGTGCGCGAACCACGAAGCCGTTCTCGGTACCGCAGTCGTCTTCGATGATGACCAGATCCTGCGTGACGTCGACCAGACGGCGGGTCAGGTAACCCGAGTTGGCAGTCTTCAGCGCGGTATCGGCCAGACCCTTACGGGCACCGTGTGTCGAGATGAAGTACTCGAGCACGTTCAGACCTTCACGGAAGTTCGAGTAGATCGGCGTTTCGATGATCGAGCCATCCGGCTTGGCCATCAGGCCGCGCATACCAGCCAGCTGCTTGATCTGTGCGGCCGAACCACGGGCACCGGAGTCGGCCATCATGTAGATGGAGTTAAACGATTCCTGCTTAACGGTTTTACCATCAGCATCAACAACGTCTTCTTTACCCAGACGGTCCATCATGACCTTGGCAACCTGATCACCGGCACGGCCCCAGATATCCACGACCTTGTTGTAGCGCTCACCGACGGTAACAAGACCATTGGTGTACTGCGATTCGATCTCTTTGATCTCTTCGCGGGCAGCGTTCAGGATGTCGGTCTTCTCGGCCGGCACTTGCATATCGCAAGAGGCGAACGAGATACCGGCACGCGTGGCCAGCTTGAAGCCGTTTTGCATCAGCTTGTCGGCGAAGACCACGGTTTCCTTGAGACCACAACGACGGAAGGATTCGTCGATCAGCTTCGAGATTTCTTTCTTCTTGAGCGCCTTGTCGATGGCCTTGAACGGCAGACCCTTCGGCAGAATCTGCGACAGCAGCGCGCGTCCGGCCGTGGTGTTGTAACGGTTCGTCACTTCTTCCCAGCCTTCGCCCGATGCCTTTGGCTGCCATTCACGGATACGGACCGTGATCTTGGCATGCAGGTCGAGTTCTTTCAGGGCGACCGCGCGTTCGACTTCGGCAACATCGGCCATCACCATGCCCTCACCCTTGGCGTTGATGCGCTCACGGGTGGCATAGTACAGACCCAGCACGATATCCTGCGACGGCACGATAATCGGCTGGCCGTTGGCGGGCGACAGCACGTTATTCGAAGCCAACATCAGCGTGCGGGCTTCCATCTGTGCCTCCAGCGACAGCGGCACGTGAACAGCCATCTGGTCACCATCGAAGTCGGCGTTGAAGGCGGCACAGACCAACGGGTGCAGCTGGATGGCTTTACCTTCGATCAGCACCGGTTCGAATGCCTGGATACCCAGACGGTGCAGCGTCGGCGCACGGTTCAGCATGACCGGATGTTCGCGAATGACTTCTTCGAGAATATCCCAGACGATCGGCTCTTCGTTTTCGACCATCTTCTTGGCTTGCTTGATCGTGGTCGACAGGCCCATTTGCTCGAGGCGATTGAAGATGAACGGCTTGAACAGTTCCAGCGCCATCAGCTTTGGCAGGCCGCACTGATGCAGCTTGAGCTGCGGACCCACCACGATGACCGAACGGCCCGAGTAGTCCACGCGCTTACCCAGCAGGTTCTGACGGAAACGACCGCCCTTACCCTTGATCATGTCGGCTAGCGATTTGAGCGGACGCTTATTCGCGCCAGTCATGGCCTTGCCGCGACGACCGTTGTCGAGCAGCGAATCCACGGCTTCTTGCAGCATGCGCTTTTCGTTACGGACGATGATGTCCGGTGCACGCAGTTCGAGTAGGCGCTTCAGGCGGTTGTTACGGTTGATAACGCGACGGTACAGATCGTTCAGATCCGACGTCGCGAAACGACCGCCATCCAGCGGTACCAGCGGACGCAGATCCGGCGGCAGCACCGGCAGCACTTCGAGAATCATCCATTCCGGCTTGATACCCGAACGCTGGAAAGCTTCCAGCACCTTCAGGCGCTTGGTCAGCTTCTTGCTCTTGGCTTCCGAGCCCGAGGCGGCGAGTTCTTCACGCAGCTTCTCGACTTCGCGGTCCAGATTCAGCGTGCGCAGCATTTCGCGAATACCTTCGGCACCCATCATCGCTTCGAAGTCGTCACCGAACTCGTCGAGCTTGGCGTTGTAATCGTCTTCGGTCATGATCTGACCGCGTTGCAGCGGGGTCATGCCCGGATCCACCACGACGAAGGCTTCGAAGTAGAGCACGCGCTCGATGTCGCGCAGCGACATATCGAGCACCATCCCCAAACGCGACGGCAGCGACTTCAGGAACCAGATGTGGGCAACCGGGCTGGCCAGTTCGATGTGGGCCATGCGCTCGCGACGCACCTTAGCCAGCGTGACTTCAACGCCACACTTTTCACAGATGACGCCACGATGCTTCAGGCGCTTGTACTTGCCGCATAGACATTCGTAGTCTTTGACCGGGCCAAAGATCTTGGCGCAAAACAGGCCGTCACGCTCAGGCTTGAACGTACGGTAGTTAATGGTCTCGGGCTTTTTGACCTCGCCGAAGGACCACGAGCGAATCTTCTCGGGCGATGCTAGCCCGATGGTGATTGCATCGAATTCTTCTTCCGGTCCTACTTGCTTGAACAGATCCAGTAAGGCTTTCATGCTTTATCTCCCAGCAACTCAGTTGCGCTCGAGGTCGATGTCGATACCCAGCGACCGAATTTCCTTGACCAGCACGTTGAACGATTCCGGCATTGCGGCTTCGATCTTGTGATCGCCCTTGACGATGTTTTCGTACATCTTGGTACGGCCGGAAACGTCATCGGATTTGACCGTGAGCATTTCCTGCAGGACATGCGACGCGCCGTAGGCTTCGAGGGCCCAGACTTCCATTTCACCGAAGCGCTGGCCGCCGAACTGGGCCTTACCACCCAGCGGCTGCTGGGTTACGAGCGAGTAC
>CALKUR010000164.1 GCA_937996725.1 uncultured Dechloromonas sp.
TGCTTTGTATTTTTATAGAGATGACCAGTTGCTACGGCTCATGTCGGCCAGAAGCAGACATTCGTTTTGCTATTTATATTCTATTGAGCCTAAATCCGGAGAATGGAGAATCAAATCTGCAAGGCTTGCCACCGGACCGCTTAACGAAGTTTCTGAGCGATGTACGAGATAAAGATCTTTGTAAACATCTTCTTCAATCGGAATTGCATGTAACCATCCGCTTGCCTGTTCATGCTTGACCGCGCTTTCCATCACAAGCGAGATTCCTAGCCCTGCGTGGACCGCGTGTTTGACCGCCTCGGTGCTACCTAACTGCATACCCACTGTGAACTCTGCCGAGTCGGCACCGGCATATTGTTGTAGTAGGCGCCCAGTTCCGGTAGCCGCTTCGCCTCCAAGCAAGTTCTGGGATTTTAACCACTTAAGTGGAATGGTCGACTCGGCAGCCCAAGGATGGCCGGGGCGAACAATGACAACCATCCTCTCGCGCCGCCATACTGTTGAGACGAACCCAGGACGTGAGTCCCACCACTCCATTACCGCTACATCCACTTCAAGCGTTTCCAGCAAAGCGGCAATCTCGATATTTTTGCCGATCCTCACATCGATCTTGTTTGCTAATTTATCTTGGAGCGCCTTGATATAGGGTTGTAAAAGATAAATGCCGATATTGGAGCTTGCACCAACGACCAGGCTTTTATTGTGGAGGGCTGCCGTAGCCTTATGGCTAGTACGGAGCAATTGTTCCGCATAGGGGAAAAAAATCTTTCCCTCCAATGTCAGGCTTTGCGGCATTGTTGCGCGGTCAATCAGCCGGGCCTGCAAAGACTGCTCCAGCCGCTTGATATGCTGCGTTACTGTTGGCTGGGACAATCCAGTTTGCTTCGCCGCTTCGCGAAAGCCCCCGCATTTGACGACGGCAATGAACGTCGCCACACGCTCCAGATCTATCACGCCGCCTTTACTCCCGGATACGGCTGATTAATCGCGCCCATCGGTTTTTCACCAGCGAGTGCCTGGATGATGTTCATCGCTGCCTGCCGCTCGATTTCAAGCCGAACTTCCTTGACCGCCGATCCCAAATGCGGCGTAAAAAACGTTTGTGCCGTATTGTCGAGCAGCGCCTTGGGGATAGCCTGCGGGCGATCAGCGCGTATCCATTCTTCCATCTCGAAGACATCGGCTGCATATCCAGCTAGTTTTCCAGACGCCAGTGCTGCTATCACCGCATTCTCATCCACGACCGAGCCGCGACATGCATTGATCAGGTAGCTACCGGTTTTCATCTTGGCCAACGCGGTGGCATCGATTAGATGCAGTGTCTCTGCGGCCATCGGAACCATCGGCACGACATAATCACATTTTTCGAGCAGTTCATCGAGCGTGACGCGCTGTACGTGCCAAGCCTTTTCTTGTTCGGCATTGAGCGGAATCGGATCGCAATACAAGAGATTCATTTCAAAGCCAGCCAAGCGCTGGGCGATTGCACGGCCGACCGCCCCCATACCAATGATGCCAAGCGTTTTTCCTGTCAAACCAGAGCCATATAGTGTCGGCCGCCAGCCTTGGAAGTGTCCGCTACGGATTTGCCTATCGCCTTCCAGCATATGCCTTGTCAAACCGAGAAGAAGGCCGATAGTCAGTTCAGCGGTCGGGATCGTAAGCAAATCCGGCACAATCGTAAGCCATACACCGTGGCGTGTGCAGGCGTTGACATCGAAGTTATCATAGCCTTTAAGCGCGGCGCCGATGACACGCAGCTTTGGACATTCCTCGAGAAACGCGCTGTCGATGCTGTCCGGCATGAAAGCCATGAGTGCATCCGCATCTTTGGCTCGCGCAATTACCTCAGAACGCGGCAAGGTTTCCCGTGTGGTGTTGGGGATAACATCGGCGCTAGCGGACAACAATTCGATGATTTCCGGGTGCACCCAGTGGGTGAGGACGACTTTGGGCTTCATAAAAACCTTTGTAAGCTTTGGGAGTTATTTGAACTTGCGACGCAGGAAGGAGCTGAAGGCGTCGACGAGGGTAACCATGCCTAAAATAACCAGCAAAATAGCCGAGACATCCTGGTATTGCATGATGCGCAGAGAGCCCATCAGCTCGAACCCGATTCCACCGGCGCCGACCATGCCCATCACGGTCGAAGCACGGAAGTTGTATTCCCATCGATAGATCGCGGTATCGGCCATTTGCGGAAGCACTTGGGGAAAGATCCCATGAAAAATCACCTGCAATGGCGTGCAGCCCGCTGCATGCGCGGCTTCTACCGGTGCCGGATCGGCATGTTCGATCGATTCCGAAAAAAATTTGGCGATCATGCCAACCGAATGTAAGCCTAGGGCTAAAACACCCGGCAATGCGCCGAAGCCAACGGCTGCCACGAACAGGATGCCCATGATCAGTTCGGGTATCGATCGCAAAGCGTTTAACAGGCCGCGTGTGGCTTGATACACGAGTGGATGAGGGCTAGTATTCCGCGCGGCGAGCACTCCTAAGGGAATGGATAGCAATACCGCGATTGCCGTGCCGGCGATACTCATGGCCAAGGTATCCAGTACCGGTTTGACCCAGGTGCCAGCCTGCGAGAAGTTCGGTGGGAACATCTCGCCGGCAATTTTTACCAGGCTTGGCATGCCATCCTTCAATCGCTCGGCATCAAATAGGCCGACGTAATACCAGCAACCGATCACAATCGCCAGCACAACGGCAAACTGCAGTATCGTGCGGTTCCATACGCGCTGGCGCTCGGCCAGAATCAAACCAAAATCAGCTTGCATGCTGTCGCTCACTTAGAACTTCGACAGATCGAGCTTGAGCAGTGTGCCAAGGCTGCGCACCACGTCATAGTCTTTGTCGCTGATCGGGCCGAAACCATCGGCTTTGAAAGGTTTCAGGACTTCCGGATCTTTGAGATTCAAGAAGGCTGCACGGATCTTTTCCTTCAGTTCCGGCTTCAGATTGCTGCGCATGGTCCACGGGTATTGCGGATATGGCTTCGATTCGGCAAGAACTTTTACTTTGTTGGGATCGACCAGTCCGCGCTGAACCAGGGATTCAAAAATCGGCTTACTCAAGCCGCCAGCCTGCGCGTGACCGTTTTGCACGGCCATGGCCACCGCGTCATGCGCACCGGCAAAGTGTTCGCGATAGTTTTCGCCGGCTTTCAAACCGTTTTCCGCCAATATCGACTTCGGAATCAAATGGCTGGAGGTGGATGCCTTATCACCGTAAGCGACATTCTTGTTGACGATATCACTGATTTTGGCGATGCCGGCGCCAGTATTGGCGATCAATACGGACTGGTAGGTAGTGCTACCCTTTTGCTTCATCGCTGCGAATGGCTCGATGTCGCTCTTTTGCTTAGCCAGCACATACGACAAGGGGCCAAAATATGCCATGTCGATACGGCCGTGACGCATGGCTTCGATCATTGACGAGTAATCAGTGGTAACCACCAGCTCAATTTTCTTTCCCAGCTCTTTTTCCAGATAGATTTCGAGCGGCTTGTTGTTTTTAATTACGGTCGATGCGTTTTCGTCCGGCAGCAGCGCAACTTTGAGCGTTTCTGGATCGGGATTGGATGATGCATGGCCAATGCTGCAGACGGCGGCAAGCAAGACAGACATTAATGCGGATGCGAGTTTTTTCATAATCAATCCTTTACGGTAGCAAGTTGCATGGGAAATGAAGTATCGATAAGCCGTTCCTCTCGAGCGTCTTGTGGAACGCTCAAAGAAGAACGGGGTACTTGTTCATACAGCGTGTCGTAACTGGCTTGATCCAAAGTCTGCGGGGCGGCATCAAAAATGACTCGGCCATGGGACAGGCCAATAATACGGTCGGCATAACGTTGAGCGAGGTCTACCTGATGCAGGCTGACGACCGCCGAAATCCCGTCCTCTTTACAAATGCGGTGCAGCAGACTTAGCACTCGCTCTGCAGTAGCAGGATCGAGGCTGGCTACCGGTTCATCAGCCAACACCAGTTTAGGTTGCTGAGCCAGAGCCCGGGCAATACCGATGCGTTGCTGCTGGCCGCCGCTCAATGCGTCGACACGGCTTAAGGCTTTGTGCAATAAGCCGACTCGGTCCAGACTTTGCAAGCATATGGATTGATCCTTCGCCGGGAGGGGGAATAGACTGCGTAATGCCGTGTGGTAGCCCATTCGGCCCATCGAAACGTTTTGCAAAGCCGTCAGTCGGCCAATCAATTGATGCTGTTGAAACACCATGCCAGTCTGTCGGCGATGCATGCGCAATGCACGCGAGTTCGCCAAATTTCCTAAGCCGGCGACAATGGTGGTGCCGCGCTGCGACGCATGCAGCGAATTAATACAGCGAAGTAGCGTGGATTTTCCAGCGCCGGAAGATCCGAGCAATACGGTGAACTGTCCCTGATGGAGTTTGAGAGTGGTGGGATACAGTGCAATCGCATCACCATAACTGACTGAGACATTCTGTAGTTCGATCATGACACCTCCGGCAGATTTGAATTCGTAATCAAAAATGATGACCTGATTACGAATCTGAATTGCAGCGATGGTAATGTCGTGATATGACACCCTGATGACTCGTTGATGTCATTTTTGTGGCATGGTCGCGGGTGCCTGTGAGGGAAATAAGTTGTGCTATCTATGCCAAATATAGACGTCTGCTATGGGTCGGACTGAGACATTCACGTAACAGCGTCCGTCAAAGGACATCAAGACAACATCAACTTTGTGCCTGAACATCAGGCAACTTCACCAGCGGCGAGCCAAGTGCTCGCCGTTTTCATTTGTGGCGGGGCATTGGCGAACCAGAAGTTTCCGCGTGGTTCGCCAATCGGTCCCTCGTATGTTCGCCACCCGAAATCTCCAATGACACC
>CALKUR010000165.1 GCA_937996725.1 uncultured Dechloromonas sp.
ATGCCCGTAGCGGCTGCGATGCCCTGAATATGGATCGGATCGCCCCCTTTACCGGGGGGAGCCGCTTTATTCAGGATGGCATCCTGACCGAACGGGAAACCTGCCGCTACGGCTATGCATTACTTGCGCTGGTGATCCCTGCGGGGCTATGGCTACTTGCACAAAGCGGACCATGGCTGCTCGGTATCGGATTCATTGGCCTGGTATGCGGATGGTCCTACTCATCGCCGCCGCTTAGGCTGCAAAGCCGTGGCTTTGGCGAATTTGCTATCACCCTGGCCTGGTTCTGTATTGTCATTGGCAGCGATTATGTACAGACGCAAACGTTGAATCCGACGGCGCTCTATGCCGGGCTTGCCTATGCGCCGCTCGTCGCCAACGTCCTTTTCATTAACCAGATTCCTGATCGGGTCGCTGATGCGGCAGTTGGCAAGGACACGTTGATTGTTTGCTACGGCCCATACATCGCTGCATGGGGTAGTCTACTGTGCTACATGATTTCAGCGACCACGTTGCTACTCGGTATTGCGCAAGGCGCCCTGCCTAACTGGACCCTACTGTCGCTCGCCGCCACCATACCTGCCACCATGGCGCTGCGCGCGCTCATGACCAATGCGGTGGATCCGAGGCAACTCGGCAGAGCCATTCCCGCCACAATCATTAGCGCCTTGCTGTTTGGCACCCTGTTGGCTACCGGACTTATGGTCTAACGGCCCAGGCTTTCGCGAGGCTGACGAACGATATATTCGGGATGAAAGCCTTCAACGCTAATCACGCTCAGCGTGTGATCGGACACCAATCGTTTTAGCTGAACATAAACGCGACTTGTGGAGCTCCCGATACCTTGGGCGATCTCTTTGGCTGTGAGTGGCTCACCCCGAGCTTTGAGATAACCGATAACCCGCGCATGCATCGGTCCAGTGGCAAAGCGTATATCGGGCTCCGATGCGTCAAATCTTATCGCCCGACCGATATTCGGCGGCTTTGGGATTTCCTTGAAAAGAAGTGTTCTGAGCATGGAGGGCATGGTGCATTCCTTGTTTGATCCGTGAACGATAAAACTGCACAGACCGGATGTGAACAAAGGTTTTCTTATATTCATATAAATAGGGAGAGGCACCGCCTCTCCCTTTCAAAGTAGATCATCCGACCTATCGGCTACGAATCTCTGACTGACCACGTGCAATTCTTTGAAGTGCGGCAACCAATCGGTCAACATCTTCGCAGGTGTTGTACAAAGCCAGGGTAGGTCGCACTGTGCTTTCCAAACCGAAGCGGCGAAGAATCGGCTGAGCGCAGTGGTGCCCCGTACGCACAGCAATTCCTTCACGATTAAGCGCAACACCAACGTCATTGTTGCTATAGCCAGCCAGGGTTAGAGAAAGCACGCTGGCCTTTTCCTTGGCTGTACCGATCAGCTTCAGACCTGGCACACCGAGTAGTTGCTGCGTCGCATAACCGAGCAGATCATGTTCGTACTTGGCAATATTTTCAATGCCTAGTCGCTCAACATAATCAATCGCAGCCCCAAGGCCAACCGCATCCGCAATATTGCCTGTACCTGCCTCAAAGCGTGATGGCGCATCGTGATAGAGCGTACGTTCAAACGTCACATCGCTAATCATGTTGCCACCCCCTTGCCATGGCGGCAGCTGGTTCAGAAGGTCTAACTTGCCATAGACAACCCCAATACCGGTCGGTCCGAATACCTTGTGTCCGGAGAACACAAAGAAATCTGCATCGATGGCTTGAACATTGGCACGCAAGTGGGCAACGGATTGGGCACCATCGACCAGAACCTTGGCCCCGCGTCGATGCGCGAGTTCAATGATTTCCGGTATCGGGGTTACTGTACCTAGCGCATTCGATACCTGAGTTACGGCAACGAGCTTGGTTCTGTCATTGAGCAGCTTCTGATACTCACTCAGTATGAGCTGGCCACTGTCATCAACAGGAATGACGCGAATCTTGGCCCCTACTGATTTAGCCAGAATTTGCCAGGGAACAATGTTGGCATGGTGCTCCAGTAGAGACACGATGATTTCATCGCCTTCGCCGATAAATTGCTTGCCAAAGTTATTGGCGATCAGGTTGATCCCTTCCGTAGCGCCACGTACAAAGACAATTTCATCTTTGCTTGAAGCGCCAAGGAACTTAGCCACCTTGTCACGCGCACCTTCGTAGGCATCCGTAGAACGGGCCGCCAAATCGTGCGCCGCACGGTGAATGTTGGAGTTTTCGTGTTTATAAAAGTACGAAATTCGGTCAATCACCTGATTAGGCTTTTGAGTGGTAGCGCCGTTATCCAGCCATACCAGCTGATGCCCGTTAACCCGTTCCTGCAAGATCGGAAAATCACGCTTAACGGCATTCACATCAAATGCCGGATGAGCGGACTGACTGACTGCAGGCACGGCGGACTGTGCATCGTGATTGGCCAGGCCACTGGGTTCTACGAAGTAGTATCCGTTACCTGCACCTTTAGGACTTTGCGGTTCCGTCCGTTGACCATCTCGCGCAATGCCCTTTAGCAACTGACTCAAATCAGACTGTCCGGGGAAATGCTGGCTTTGAGGCGTTACCAGATTATCCAACGCCACTGGCTGAATACCAGCCGGCTCCGAAGGCAATTCAGTACCATGACCCAGAAAGTAAAACGGCGTACTTGGTACCGATGTGACAGGTACTGAGTTACGAGGATCCGTATTACCGACCGAAGGCAATGACGGCGCGTAGTCTGTCGGCACACCCAAGCCTGAAAGTTTAGGAGACGAAGACCCACCCAAGCTCGACAAATGCGGTGTCGGCGCTTCGGTAAGCGGTGCACCAGTGCCTTTCGGCAACGGTATTGTTCCAGCCAAACGTAGATCAGGCTCTAGCACCGGTGAGCCGGCACCATGCAGCCCAATCACAGGATCGGTCTGATTCGGCACTTCAGCGCCTGGCAAACTCTTGAAAAAGGCATTGGCAAGATCTGCCAGTTTGCTGATGTCCATAAGCGCGCTCTGATCAGGTACTGGCGGCGTAATGCCTACCGGACCCGGCGCTTGCTGGGCGATCGACGCAAATGGATCACTTGTAGGTATTTGGGTACTCATGGTACTTCTCAATCTCCACATCATCCAGAACAGCCAGGGCGTCCGGGGTATGAACGGCCAGCGAGCAATACAGCGAAATCAGATACGACGAAATCGCATTACGGTTGATGCCCATGAATCGTACCGACAGGCCTGGGCTCTGTTCGCCAGCAACGCCTGGCTGATACAGTCCAACAACGCCTTGACGCTTATCGCCCACGCGGAGCAGCAGAATCTTGGTCTTACCATCCTCAACCGGCACTTTGTCAGAAGGAATCAACGGAATACCACGCCAGGTCAGGAATTGCGATCCAAAAAGGCTAACGGTCGGTGGTGGCACACCACGGCGCGTACACTCACGGCCAAATGCAGCAATTGCCAGTGGGTGGGTCAGGAAGAATGCTGGCTCTTTCCATACTTTAGCCAGCAGATCATCCAGATCGTCCGGAGTTGGCGCGCCATTCAGGGTCGAGATGCGCTGTTCATCAGCAACACTGGCCAGAAGACCGTAATCTGGGTTATTGATGAGTTCGCTTTCTTGACGTTCCTTGATCGTTTCAATGGTCAGACGGAGCTGCTCTTTGATCTGGTCATAAGGGCTGCTGTAAAGATCCGATACACGCGTGTGAACATCCAGAACAGTGGTAACGGCGTTCAGGAAGTATTCACGTGGCTTTTCGTCGTAATCAACGAAGGTTTGCGGCAGCTCGGATTCATCACGCTTGGCGCAGGTAACGTTTACATTACCTGGGTTTTTCACCTGATTCAGGCGATAGATGCCCGCCTCAACCGGCAACCATTGCAGCAGATGCACAAGCCAGCGCGGGGTGATGATCGAAAGCTGGGGGACGGTTTTAGTGGCATTGGCGAGTTGCCGTGCGGCAACATCATTCAATGCTAATTGAGGTTCATGGGTTACAGTCATATTCATTACCCCTTCGTGAAAAAATCGTTTATTGCGCCAACTCAATCAGCGGTTGCGCGTATCTGGGCTTGGGCGATGTTGCTTCCGGGTGGAACACTCTGGGTGAGCCAGACATTCCCGCCTATCACGGAGCCGCGACCGATGGTGACCCGACCGAGGATGGTTGCCCCGGCATAAATCACCACATCGTCTTCAACAAGGGGGTGGCGTGGTTGCCCTTTTTCCAGAAGCCCATCGTCCCCTTTGGGAAAACGCTTTGCCCCAAGTGTCACGTTCTGATAAATGCGTACCCGTTTACCAATCACCGATGTCTCACCGATGACGACACCACTGCCGTGATCGATAAAGAAGCTCTCATCAATAGCTGCGCCGGGGTGAATATCGATACCTGTCTCGCTATGAGCAATCTCGGCAATCACCCGGGCTAGCAATGGCGCACCAAGCGTATAGAGCAGATTGGCAATGCGGTGGTGAATAATGGCAACAATGCCGGGATAACAGAGCAAGACTTCATCGACACTCCGCGCTGCTGGATCACCCTGATAAGCCGCAATGATGTCACTATCCAGAATTCGACGCAGTCTCGGCAGCTCATCTGCAAAGCCTTGAACAATGTCGTATGACAGCGCCTCAATATCGGCACTCACCTCCCCTGTTTGCCGTGCCTGGTGTGTCAGTTCTAGACGAACCTGGGTAATCAATGCATTTAGTGCCGCATCCAGGGTATGGCCCACATAAAAATCCTCGGATTCTTCGCGCAGATCTGCAGGCCCCAAGCGCAGTGGAAATAAAACACTACTCAGCGATGCAATAATCCACTGTAAAACAGACCGGGATGGGAGCTCCCGAATCCCCTGTTCATTGGATCTGCCATGCGTCTTTCGGTAATCCGAGCGGACGTAGTGTAGCTCCGTCACAATCCGTTCCAGATCCCATTGGTGCTTATGTTGCACCCATTGACGCGCATCGATAAAACTCGTTGTCATCATTATTTCCTTGTGGTTCATCAATCCTGGATCCAGGGCAAACCCCAGTATCGCCAGCCGCCGAGTGCCCCTCGCCGGGTTTTGTCATCCAGATCACCCTCAAACCCTTCAGAGATGTTGTAAACATCTGAAAAACCAGCCTCTGCAAGGGATATGGCTGCTGCGTCCGAGCGTTTACCACTTCGGCATAACAAGAGAACTACAGCATCCTTACGGACTTTGGCTTCGACTTCTCTCACGAAACGTGGGTTTCTATTCAGCGAAGTACCGGTCTGCCATGCCACATGTAAGGTATTTGGCACATGACCCACAAACTTGCGCTCTTCATTGGTACGAACGTCGATCAACTGTGCGGCATTTGCATTAAACAGCTGCCAGGCCTCAGCCGGCGTGACACGGCCCGCGTACGGCAATTGGAGCTCGCGTCCTGCAGCCCTTGCTCCCGCGATGATCTTAAGAATCAACGCTTCAGAAACCGACGCATCAATATCGGCAATCTGACCAAAATCAACATGATGAATAACTGCAGCGCCCATGGTTGCCTCCTTATTAGGACTTGAGGCTTTGTAGTCTATGGAGCGGCGTTATATCTGTGAACGAATTACTTGTTCTTTACTTATCTATTCGTCTATTTGGTTCTTATACGAAAAATTCATAAGTAGGCATTCGTATATTTTCAAGATGAGAATACAGTACTTAAGACCTAATCCCCGATTGGCGTTTGAAACTATAACAAGCAGTTACTGAGATACTGCGTCTTTGCTGGAGTGGGCTTTGACCGTAGCAGCTGTGTGCTTTGGTGAACACAGCTCTATAAACCGATAAGTGAAACCACGGAGATAATGGCCCCGACGCACGCCAATGACTGTCTTATTCAGCCGAAACAAATGATCCGTATCGATCAACTCCAATCCATGATCTCGAGTTTCAGAATAGGCCATGGATGCGACGATACCGACACCTAACCCAAGTTCCACATAAGCTTTAATCACATCGGCATCGAGCGCCGACATAATGATGTCAGGCTTTAACCCGGCATCAGAAAAAGCCTTATCAATCTGACTGCGCCCAGTAAACCCCTCGTGATAGGTAATGATCGGATAGTCGGCAATCTGTTCCAGACTTAACCTCTTGTGGGACGCTAACGGGTGCCCTTGGGGCACAATCACAGCATGGTGCCACTCGTAATAGGGGAACGTCACGATCTGATCGGCACCCTCCAGCGCTTCCGTTGCAATGCCAATGTCAGCTTCGCCCGTCTGCAATAACGTGACAATTTCTTCTGGGCTGCCCTGATGCAGCACCAAATGTACCTTAGGAAATGCCTCTTTGAACTGTTTTACCACTCTGGGTAAAACGTAACGGGCTTGTGTGTGGGTTGTCGCCACCACCAGCTGGCCTTCGTCTTTCTGGGTAAACTGCTTGGAGAGCTGTTTGATATTCTGAGCATCGAGCAATAACCGCTCGACGATACCAATGAGTTCCTCACCAGGCTCAGTCAGCCCGGTTAATCGCTTACCCTTACGCTCGAAGAGTTCGATGCCAAGCTCTTCTTCCAAATCCTTGATGTGCTTGCTGACACCCGGCTGGGAAGTAAACAGCGCTTCGGCCACTTCCGTCAGATTAAAGTTCTGACGGACGGTCTCGCGAACAATTCGAAGCTGTTGAAAGTTCATGCAGCCGCTTCCTTGTGCTCAAACACACTCAGTTTCTTAGGCACCAAATGCACCTGATCACCTTCTTTAATATTTAACCCGGCAACTTCCAGCCTCGTGAGTTCAACTTCATAGTTCTGGTGGGTTTTCTGGTCATTAATATCGACACCGATCAACTCGACACGGGCCGTTGCCCCGAACGAAAGCACCCGCTCGACCAAGGCGTGAACGCCTTTGGAAGCCGGGTCCTTCGAAATCGCTAATTCATGCGGGCGCGCGAAAGCCACTACTGAAGAACCATCCGCAATCGACGATCCACCATGTTCTAGCTGATGCGACCCTACATGAACCACATCACCATCGACGCGTCCATGGAATAAGTTAACCGAGCCGAGGAAGCTGTAAACAAATGGCGTCGCCGGGTGGTCGTATACCTGATCCGGCGTACCGACCTGCTCAACATGGCCCTGATTCATCAACACAACTTCATCGGCCACTTCCAGTGCTTCTTCCTGATCATGCGTCACGAAAATCGACGTGACATGAATCTCGTCATGCAAACGGCGCAGCCAACGACGTAATTCCTTGCGAAC
This sequence comes from uncultured Dechloromonas sp., assembly GCA_937996725.1. Classification (GTDB taxonomy): domain Bacteria; phylum Pseudomonadota; class Gammaproteobacteria; order Burkholderiales; family Rhodocyclaceae; genus Fluviibacter. The sequence continues at coordinate 7,237 of CALKUR010000165.1, forward strand.
CTTGGCATCTAGCGCACCAAATGGCTCATCCAGGAGTAGCACCTTGGGCTCGACCGCCAGTGCGCGGGCCAGCGCAATCCGCTGACGCTGACCACCGGAGAGTTGCGACGGGAAACGATCCGCTAGCCAGTCAAGTTGAACCAGCTTCAGGAGGTTCATCACCTTCTCCCGGATTGCGGATTCTGACGGACGTTCTTTCCGCGGTTTAACACGCAAGCCAAAGGCGACGTTTTCGAACACGGTCATGTGTTTGAACAGCGCATAGTGCTGGAATACAAAGCCGACTTGGCGCTCCCGAACGTGTCGCTCAGACGCGTCCTCGCCTTCCAGGATTACCTGGCCTGAGTCCGCAGACTCTAGACCTGCAATAATCCGCAGAAGCGTCGTCTTGCCGCAACCCGACGGACCTAACAAGGCAACTAGTTTCCCAGTCGGGAATTCTAGGCTAACGTTATCAAGCGCTTTAAAGTCGCCGAAATTCTTATTGATGTTTTTAGATC
>CALKUR010000166.1 GCA_937996725.1 uncultured Dechloromonas sp.
GGCCCGCTGGCCGACGCCGCACGCCAGGCCATTAAGACCGTGACCGGGATCGAGACCGAACTCTCCACCACCGGCGGTACCTCAGACGCACGCTTTATCGCCGAGATCTCTGAGCAGATCATCGAGCTGGGCCCGGTGAATGCCTCGATCCACATGATCGACGAACACATCGACGTCAACGCCCTGCCCGAGCTAGCCAACATCTACAAACAGATCTTCGTCCAGCTGCTCAAATGACCGCGCCTGCCAACAGCGTCGCCACCTTTTACGAAGCCGCTGTTGATCAGCTGAATCAGGCTGACCTCAGTTACGGTCACGGCTGCACCTGCCCCGAAGACGAAATCGCCTGGCTGATCAGCGCCACGCTGGATGTGCCTTTCGACGAACTCGACAAGCACTGGTCGCTACCGCTCAGCGATGCTGATCGCGCCACGCTGCAAGCGCGCCTGAACGAACGTTGCACCACCAAAGCCCCACTCGCCTACATCCTCGGCGAAGCCTGGCTCGGCCCGTACATTTTCAAGATCGACCGCCGCGTCATCGTGCCGCGCTCGTTCATCGCCGAACTGCTTATGGACGACATGGCCCCGTGGATTAAAAACCCGGTCGCCGTCACCCGCGTGGCAGATATTTGCACCGGCTCCAGCTGCCTGGCCATTCTGGCCGCGCTGCATTTTCCCAATAGCCAGGTCGATGCGGTTGACCTCTCGCCCGAAGCGCTGGAAGTCGCACGCATCAACGTCGACATGTACGGCATCGGCGACCGCCTCAAGCTGCACCAGGGCGACCTCATGACCCCGGTGCTGGATCAGCAATACGACCTCATCATCAGCAACCCGCCGTATGTGGATGCCGATTCGATGAACGCGCTGCCCGCCGAATACCAGCACGAACCCGAAATGGCGCTGGCCGGCGGTAACGACGGCCTGGATCTGGTGCACACCCTGCTGCGTCAGGCCGCAAAGACCCTCAAGCCCGGCGGCTGGCTGGTCGTCGAGATCGGCCACAACCGCCATGTGATGGAAGCCACCTACCCCGATCTGCCACTGGTGTGGCTGGATACGGCGGGCGGCAGCGACTTTGTGTTCCTCATCGATCAGGCTTCGCTGCAAAAGCTACAGTCACCTTGACGGCAAAGCCCCCTTTCCGCTATAGTGTTTGGCTCGTCGGGGCGTAGCGTAGTCCGGTTATCGCGCCTGGTTTGGGACCAGGAGGTCGTGAGTTCGAATCCCACCGCCCCGACCATTTCTTGCAGTTGCAGCACCCCAGTAATAGCGCGTTGAAGTGAGGCGCCCGTAGCTCAACCGGATAGAGCAACGGCCTTCTAAGCCGTAGGTTGTGAGTTCGAGTCTCGCCGGGCGCGCCAGAATTAAAAGTACCAATGGCGGTCGTAGTTCAATTGGTAGAGCACCGGGTTGTGATCCCGGGTGTTGCGGGTTCGAGTCCCGTCGATCGCCCCAAGCATTCAAGAAACCCGCCCGTGTGGCGGGTTTTTTCATGATCGTTTCAGCGCGCGCAGATCGTCCGTTGCAAATAGCTGGCTCCTGCCAACGGTAGATTTTGGCGCAATTCGACCCGCGTGAACGTACCGCCTAAATGTAGGCATTGATATCTCAAGGTACTCTGCGGCCTCGCTAGCCGAAAAAAGTTCGTTTTTGAGATGGCCGAACAATTGCTCATGCGACCAATCGTCCTCCCGAAATGCAGTAGCAGCAAGCAGACCAAAAAACTTCAAGCGCTCACCCTGCGGCATGCGCCGCATTTCATAGAAGAGATCTTCAGCTGTCAAAGCAGACATAAGCCCACCCCCTACTCTTTGGTTTCCCTCAAATACCTCTTGAGAGCATCATAAAAATTTTCATGCGATCCAACCTGAATGAATTCGATCGCTAGAAACACTGCACGATCCACAGCTCCAGTCAGTTGATACGCAACAAGATATTGCATTCGATTGAAGCTGAATTTGTAAACCCGAATCCCAGACAAATCGCCTACCTTAGGCTCTCCACACAATGGGTCGGCACAAATTAACTCAACCGCATCCTCAATCATCAGTTGCAAAGGCTTATGTGCCTTTTTAACAAACTGGATAAATGGCCGTTTGAAACAACGCTCGTTGATCATAAGTTATATCACTCTTGATACGTTGTCAAATCATTTAATCATTGCCAGAACGTCGGAAACCGAGAATCCCGAACCGACGTCTCGCCATGCACCGGGTAATACAGCCGCGTCAGCCCCACAACCCTATACCCCGTCCTTAACGGCCGGGCAAAGGGCATCGGCGTATCCGTACCGGCAATCGTCGGGTAAATCAGCGGCTTTCTCCCCGCATCAAACACCAGCACATGCCCCAAGCCCTGCCCGGGTGCCACACCCATTGCCAGCGTTAGTGTCTTGAACGTCGCCACCTCATAGGTAGCCGCAACAAACCACAAGGCACCTCGAACGAACTGTTCAAACATGATTCACCCCCGCTACCAAGACGGATACTCCCACTGCCCATCAAACGTGTTGTATTCGAGGTCATAGCCCGGCGGCTCGTAAGACCACGTGCCGCCATAGGGGTTGTACTTCATCTCCGCCTTTGGGCTCGTCGTCTGCCAGCTACCATCCATCGGATTGTATTTCTGTACCGAATCCTTTGGCCCCATATCCCAATTACCTGAATGCGGGTTATAGATGGGCTGAGAATTGGGTGGCAGATACTTCCACGTTCCGTTCATAGGGTTGTACTGCAACTGGGAATCCCGAGTTGCAGTCTCCCATTGCCCGGAATACGGGTTGTACTTCTGATCCGCAAAACTTGCCGTTGATAACAGCAGGCTACCGGTAATCAAAACGAATGCCAGAACAGACTTCATAGGAGTACTCCTCATGGGCCCACCTAGGGCATAAAGACATCCTACGAGGCGAGAGTCTCACCAGGTGAGCCTCTCAAAATTTATTTTCACCTCGTCTTGTTTGCTATTGTCTGACCTATAACCCCCAAAATAGGCTCTGTCATGACCCCACCCCGCCCCAAAATTCTGGTTGCCCGAAAGATATTTCCTGAAGGCCTCGCCCGTTTACAGGCGGTTTGCGATGTCGATTACAACGAGAGCGATGCGATCTACCCCAAGGCCGTTCTAGCTGAAAAGCTGGCTGGCGTTTCGGGTGCTTTGGTTACGGGGAGCGAACGGATTGATGCTTCTGCCTTGGCCAATGCCCAGGGGCTCAAGATCGTGTCGAACATGATGGTGGGTTATAACAATTTTGATCTGGCGGCGATGAGCGCTGCCGGGGTAATGGGTACTAATACGCCGGACGTGCTGACCGATACCACGGCCGACCTGGCCTTTGGGCTGATGCTTTCAACGGCGCGGCGCATGGCCGAGTCGGAGCACTGGCTACGCGCTGGCCACTGGCAGAACTGGTCGCTGGATCAGTGGCTGGGGCAGGATGTGTATGGCGCGACGCTGGGTATTGTGGGCATGGGCCGTATTGGCCAGGCGATTGCCAAGCGGGCTTCGGGGTTTTCGATGCAGGTGCAGTATTGCAACCGCAGCCGTTTGCCGGAGGCGACCGAGACCGAGCTAAAGGCGCGCCATACCGATTTTGAGACGCTACTGAAAACGTCAGACATTGTGGTGCTGCTGGTGCCCTACTCTGAGGCAACGCATCACATTATTGATGCCAAGGCGCTGCGCCTGATGAAGCCCACGGCCAACCTGATCAATATCGGCCGTGGCGGTCTGGTGGATGATGCAGCGCTGGCCGAGGCGCTGCGCGAAGGCGTGATTGCCGGTGCCGGGCTGGATGTTTTTGAAAATGAGCCGCGTGTGAACCCGGCGTTGCTCACCGTGCCGAACGTAACGCTGACACCGCATATCGGCAGCGCAACGCGAGCCACGCGCTATGCGATGATGAATCTGGCGATTGATAATCTGCTGGCTGGGTTGGCAGGCCAACGGCCGCCGAATCTGATTAACCCGTAAGTTGCCGGCATTAGGTTAAGCGCCGCTACTAGACGCCAATATCTTCGTTCCAGAGTTGGGGCTTGGCGGCGATAAAGCCTTGCATGATTGCAATGCAGTCTGGGTCTTGCACGACGTCAACGGTGACGCCACGGGAACGCAATAGTTCTTCTTCGCCCATAAAAGTCTGGTTCTCGCCGACCACGACCTTGGGGATGCCATAAAGCAGAATCGCGCCGG
>CALKUR010000167.1 GCA_937996725.1 uncultured Dechloromonas sp.
CATCACCATGGGCGGCCGACATCTCTCGCCCGCATCGCTGCGGCTGGTACAGCTGATCAAGGAGCTGCTGCCCAATCCCGACGAGCGGCGACGACCGACCGCCACAGCTGAACGGCTGGACATCTGAAAATCACCTGTTTTTCATTGATCTCAAAATATTCATAATCGTATAGATAATTTCGTTTGCCACGACAACATCGACTGACTAGATTCCCGCAGAACATGGGCGGCACTGCAGTACATCGCTGCATCCTGGCCCATGGTCTTCGTGAAATCCAGTCAGATGAATTCAGACCTCCTACAAGGACTGCGGATCGTCGAGAGCTCCGCCTTCATTGCCGCTCCGCTCGCCGGCATGACACTCGCGCAATCGGGCGCGGACGTGATCCGCATCGACATGCCTGGCGGCGGAATCGATTACCGGCGCCTGCCGATGTCCCCCGCCGGCCGCAGCTTTTACTGGACCGGCCTGAACAAGGGAAAACGCTCTTTCGCGGTCGATCTGCGGCACCCGCAAGGACAGGAGCTGGTACGCGCACTGGTCACTGACACCGACCCTTCAGGCGGAGTTCTGCTCACCAACTTGGGCACTTCCTGGCTCTCGCATGACGGCCTGTCGGCGTCGCGGCCGGACCTGATCTCGTGCACCATCGAAGGCAACCCCGACGGCTCGACCGCGGTTGACTACACCGTCAACTGCGCCACGGGCTTTCCGATGATGACTGGCCAGGGCACGCGGAAAGCCCCGGTCAACCATGCTCTGCCCGCCTGGGACATCGCCTGCGCCTACCAGGCAGCGTTTGCTATCACGGCCGCGGTGGCGAGACGCCAGCGCCAGGGTATCGGCGCGCAGCTGCGCATGGCCCTGTCCGATGTGGCCTTCGCCACCGTCTCACACCTGGGCCTGAGCGCCGAAGCCGAGCTGATGCAGCGCGACCGTCCTGCCATGGGCAATGACCTGTATGGCGCCTTCGGCCGGGACTTCGGCAGCAGCGATGGCGCCCGCTTCTTCGTTGCGGCCATCTCCCTGAGCCAGTGGAACAACCTGCTAAAGGCCTGCGAGCTCGAGCCCACCATGCGCGAACTGGAGGCCCGCACCGGTCTCGATTTCCGCAAAGAGGGTGATCGCTTCGAAGCACGCGAGGTCATAGCGCAGAAGCTGGCAGAACATGTGTCTACGATGGCGATGGCGCAGATCGCCGAATGTTTCAACCGCCACGGCGTTTGCTGGGGGCCTTACCAGACAGTTTCTGAAGCCCTCCGACAGGATCCTCGCCTGAGCACGGCGAACCCGATGTTCGAACCGATCGAAACGGCCGGCATCGGTCGACACCTTGCGGCCGGCTCGACGGTGCGCGAAAACGGTGCGACCCGGGCACCGGTACAGCCCGCCCCTGTGCTGGGCCAGCACACCGATGAAATCCTGATGGACATCTTGCGATTGGATGCCGGCGCGGTCGGCCGGCTCCATGATGCGGGCATCGTGGCCGGACCGGAATGCGACCCGCTGCTGGGAGCGGCACGATGAAAATCGAAGATCTCAAGACCTGGATCGGGCGGGAAATCTCCGTGCACGACACGGCCTCGCCCGCGCCCGCACAGGCCCTGGCCGCCACCCTCGACAATCCGAGCGGCACCGCACCCGGCGATCCGCTGCCCGCGTTGTGGCATTGGCTGTATTTCTTGCCTCATGCTCGTGAATCCGAAATTGGCCCTGATGGACACCCGAAGCGTGGTGGATTTTTACCCCCGGTTCCACTACCTCGTCGCATGTGGGCGGGGAGTCGCATTGACTGGTTAGCCCCACTTTATGTTGGTGATGAAATTGAACGCACTTCAACCATCAAATCGGTTACACATAAAGCAGGACGAACTGGCGACCTCATATTTGTTCTCGTTCAACACCAGATCTCTAATCAACAAGGTCTCGCTATCGTTGAAGAACATGACATTGTTTATCGTGATGCGCCTGGACCAGATGATAAGCCGGTTGCACCCACCCCAGCACCTAGCGATGCACAGTGGACGAAAACGATTAAACCAGATGATGTTTTCCTATTTCGCTACTCCGCACTGACTTTCAATGGTCATCGTATTCACTACGATCGTAAGTACGTTACCGAAGTTGAAGGCTATCCTGGATTAATCGTGCACGGCCCTTTGATTGCAACATTATTGGTTGATCTAGTGCGCCAAAGCATCCCCGGATGCAGACTCAAAAGTTTTGAATTCCGCGCAATTCGCCCCACTTTTGATATCAACATCTTCAAAGTGAATGCCAAGCCTGACTTAGAAAAAGATCCGAGTGGAAAAACGATTTCTATTTGGGCTCAAGATCACGAGGGTTGGCTTACTATGCAAGCCACCGCAGTTTTAGTCTAACCAAGCTCTTTATTTATGCCCACTCAAGACCTCTCTCGTGAGCTAGCTAGTTTTGCAGCCAATTTACAGGCCGTAAATATTCCTTCGGATGTAATGAACCGCGCCGAAGACTTACTGGTAGATTGGTTCGGTTCTGCAATTGCTGGCAAGGGGTCTCGTCCAGTTGAGCTCATTACACAATTTGCTCAGAATATGGGTGGATTTGATGCGTCGCATACAGGCCCTTCGGAACTATTGGTGTCCCGTAAAACCTCTAGCCCTTTTTTGGCGGCAATGGCCAATGCAGCAGCATCGCATGTGGCTGAGCAAGATGACGTTCACAACGGATCAGTTTTTCATCCGGCTACAGTTGTCTTTCCTCCAGCGCTTGCCTGCGCACAAGCACTTGGCGCTTCTGGTGAAGAGTTATTAGTTGCTGCAGTCGCGGGTTATGAAGTGGGTATTCGAGTTGGAGAATTTCTGGGGCGCTCGCATTACAAAGTATTTCACACTACCGGAACTGCAGGCACCATTGCCGCCGCAGCAACTGTTGGTCGCCTACTAAAACTCAATCCTGAGCAAATGCTCCAT
>CALKUR010000168.1 GCA_937996725.1 uncultured Dechloromonas sp.
GGAATTATGGCGCACGGCATGCGTGACATTGAGCGTATCACTGAGTTACCGCCCAGCATTCGTCCTGCCGAGGTGGCTAAACATATCTCTATCTATCTGGGGATCCCGGTCAATGAAGTGCTTAAGGCGGTGAATCGTCAGTCGTTGATGGTTCGTTCAGGCTTGTTCTGTATCTCGGGAAATGAAACATTTTTGCCTTCGCTTTGCGAACACCTAAAGCTGGTGTCATATACATTTGCCGAACAAATGCTTTCTGCCAACTGTGACTTTGAGCAGATCTTTAATGACATGGTCACGCCAGGCAAAAAATCCACATTGAAAATCAGCGACTTCTATCACCTTAAGGATCAAGTCGAGATTTTGTGCCACTTCTTGTCAAGCGCTGTGAAAGACCGCAAGCAAGGAGCTAATGTATTGATCTGGGGTGCGCCCGGCGTTGGCAAAAGTGCGCTGGCCCAGGTAGTCGCCGATGTGATCGGATTGCCCCTGTATGAGATCGCCAGCGAAGGGCAAGATGGTGCCCCATTGACCGGTGATGAGCGCTTTCGTTCGTATACTGCCGCCCAGTCCTTTCTATGCCATAAAGAAAGCCTCTTCGTATTTGACGAAGTTGAAGATGTCTTTGGCGGCAATCGCCTTCTGACCAAACTTCTGGGTAGTCGTGACCGTAACGTGGTTGCCGGTCTGAATAAGGCTTGGATCAACAATACGTTGGAGACCAATCCGATCCCGACGGTCTGGATCAGCAATTCTGTGCATGGGACTATTGACCCGGCACATGCCCGCCGTTTCTCGCTGGTCATTGAGCTGCCTATTGCCCCTCAGAAACAACGTTGGCGCATGATCAAGGACATGGGCCAAGGGCTTCTGAATGACGAAACAGTTAACCTGCTGAGCCAATCCGAGAATCTGGCACCGGCAGTAGTTAGCCGTGCGATTGACGTAATCAAAACGATCGAGCCGGAGATGGAGCAAAAGAAAGCCTCGGCATGGACTAAGCTGATGATTAATGCCACGCTGGAAGCGCAATCTCATCAATCTCTGCCGAATAGCGGCGCAACGCCCTCAATGGATTACGATCCGGCGTTTGTGAATGCAAATTACGACCTGGCCGAAGTGGCGAAGGGGCTTACACGCAGCAATCAAGGTCGCCTATTGCTGATGGGCCCCCCGGGCTGTTGCAAGAGCGGCTACGCCACCTGGTTGGCAAATCATTTGGGCAAGCCGTTGCATGCAAAAAAGGGTCGGATCTGCTGGGCGCCTATGTTGGGGAATCTGAGAAAAATATCGCGAAAGCCTTCAAAGAAGCACAGGAAGCGGAGGCTATTCTTCTAATTGATGAGGTTGATTCATTCTTGGCCAAGCGCAGCAACGCCAGTCATAACTGGGAGGTGTCACTGGTTAACCAGGTTCTGGTTGAGATTTCTGACTTCAATGGCTATCTGGTCGCAACAACCAATGTCAATGCAGACCAGTTGGATCCGGCTGCGTTGCGCCGCTTCGACTTGAAGGCCAACTTTGACTATCTGCGCCCAGAGCAGGTGCTGGCCATGGCTGAGAAATACTGCGTAGCATTGGGTCTGGTGGTGCCGGATGTGGCTCACCGCCAATTGTTGGCGCAGCTGCACAAACTAACACCGGGAGACTTTGCAGTAATCGCTAATCAAGCAAAATTCATTGAAATTGCGTCGACTGATAAGTTTATCGAGGCGCTAACCCATGAACATAACGCTAAGGCAGGTGCTCATGCGGCCATGGGCTTTCTCAATTAGCACAGGTGCTTGGAGCAAGCGCAAAGACTGAACAATTTTTAAAGCGGTGGTTACGTCAGAAGGGGCGCCCAGCGTGTCCAGAACGAAGTTGTTCTGGCCATCGCTGCCTATGACCCACAAGCATTGACCGCCTGCAGCATGAAATCCCGTTTTGGGGTCCGAGGTACTACAAATGATCTCAGATTGGTAACCGGACCAACCGCCAAACCTAACAATCTTGGCCGGCAGATTATCAAATCTGCCTATGCCGGCACGGACAGCCCCTTTATCGTAGAAGAAGATCTTCTCTTGGGTGTTGGCGGCAATGAAATCCCCTCGACCCATCTTAATGTGCACAACGTAGTCGTTAGGGTCGAGCATTCGTTTGCCATTAAACAAAAGATCCCTGTTCTTGTGGCTCAGAATGGTTTTGGCATGTGCTCCAGACCGACGGGTCAGTACATAAATGTCTTGCCCCTCGGTTTGCACAACAAGTTTATTGGGGTGGCAAAATGCAACGCCCAGCTCAGTGTTGCGATAACTATTCCAGCGCGTTCCGCAGTCGGATGCCTGTGCCGAGATTGGCAGTAGTATCCCAAATAGAATCGCCAATGGCTTATACGGCTTCTGCATTAAGCACCCCGTATTCAACGGCCATGGACTTCAGGTGATGTTTATCTAGGACCTGTTGCACAACCAAGCGTTCGGCAATAGCTTCCAGGAAAACACGGTTAGCGCGGAGTTGCTCAATAACGATGTCGTACTGGCGTGATAAAAATAGACGTGCCGCATTTTCGACGCGGTGCTTTTCAGCATCGGAAATGTCGGCACCGCTCTTGAGCAGTAGGTTCGACCCGGCCGTCGATTCATCTTCCAGCGTTGGGCTAATACCATAGCGCCCGATCAAATCCTTGGCGATGTCTGTTGCGTGGCGTAAATCGCCGCGGGCGCTGGTAACAGACATATCCTCAACGCCAACAGTCAGTTGTTCAGCGGCGCGACCGGCTAGCAACACGCGCACCAGGTGGCGCTTGTATTTGTAATTGCCAATGGAAGGAAGCGCCGCCAAGAACTCATAAGATGCCGAAACCTGACCGAGGGTGCCTACTGAAGGCACGATGCCCGCGTAATCGGGGATATTCTTGCCGGCAGAGTCAATGATGCTAATAACCGCGTGGCCAGCTTCGTGCAAAGCGATGCTCTGTTTAAAGCCTTTTGGCGATTCATTGGGCACATACTCACCCGTGCCGTGTAGTGCAAAATTAACTAGGTCGCCAAACTCCAACTTGCGGCACTCGCGGTGCGCCAACCGCTTTAGGGCAATAGCAATTAACCCCGCGCGGCGATCATCGTCAGCTTCGCATTCAAGAACCTGTCCGACGACCTCGGGGTCGGCTAGCAAAGAGCCACCACAGATATCACCCGGCAACATCTCAATAAACGCTTGCCCGCGGTCATGCAATGACACATCATCCACAAAGAAGCGGCGGTCGAATGCACCTGCGCTGCGAAGGTCTTCCACCAACCCACGTGGGTCATCCCCATAGGTCACAAAGACCAGATGTTTGTCTGCAGGAATCTCAGACAGGATCTCAGCGAACTTCTTGTGAAACGCTTTGATTTCTTCTGCATTCGCATGGTCTTTAGGTTCGGCAGACCAAACCCCTAAAGGCATCACCACAATGGTCGGCGTTTGAATCTCTGTAAAGCCGCCTGCGAAAAACCCAAAGATCTTGTCAGCTTCTAACTCTTTGACCTGATATCCAGAATCTTGAGCAATCTGACGAATCACTTTTTGGCCATATTCTTTGCTGTCATTGATTACCATGGCTGCGCGACCAACAAGATCCCACGAAAGTTTTTGTGTCGCGCCTGCACGGGCAATGTTTACAAGATCTTGTACCCAGGCTTTGATTGGCGCATAGCGGTCTGGTTTGCTCCAGCCTGTCAGCAAGGGGGTTTTAACAGCTTGTACTTCCTGAAATGTCGCTTTCATTAGCATCCTCCAAGTAATGGAGGTACTGTAAACCTAGGTCGAGACGTTAATTGTCTTAGCCCTGCTTATCCACTAGTTATGGACATTGCTCTTCTTTACCGGTGAAGGAGTTGAGGATGGTGTCGCCTTTGTTCAACTGGCCGGAGTAGACGCGTACGAAGGTCAGGGCACCAAAACGGTCGTCCATGATCTTGAACGCGAGCAGCGAGAGCGGCTGATCATCGGCCGGCTTACGGTCGGTGTCTTCGCCAGTCTTATAGTCGATGCCCTTGATCGCGCCACGATCGAGCGGCGAGGGAAGATAATCAACGACGGCGTCGAGAAGCGGCTGAACGCCCTTGTTCTTGAACGCCGAGCCGCACAGGATGGGCACGAAGTCGAATGCCAGGGTGCCCTTACGGATGGCCCGCTTGATCTCGTCCTCGGTGACGTCC
>CALKUR010000169.1 GCA_937996725.1 uncultured Dechloromonas sp.
GAGTTCAGACGTGTGCTCTTCCGATCTGGTCCGCAGGATAAAGAAGTCGAACAAGATGTGAAATTGCGCTATGCACAATTGCGTAAACAAGCTAGAGAAAGTCCTTCCGGAGTTGCCGGATTTAATGTACCGACCCAATCTGCACTTGATGTTTCAGCAGAGCAAAGAGAGGCCGCTTACCAGCAGCGTTGGGATTGGGGTGGTATTGGTCTTACACGTTCATTCAACGATATTCTCTTCAACAAAGAAGCCAATAAAACAGCATCAGATTTTGTAGTGAGAAAGATGCGTGAAATAGTACGCGATCCCAAAGTTGCAGACTTACTTACTCCAATCTATCCAATTGGGACAAAGCGTCTTTGTGCAGATACTGGTTATTACCAAACTTTCAATCGCGACAACGTCACGTTAGTAGACATTAGAAACAGTCCACTTGAATCTATTCGCGGCAACACGTTATACACAAAAGAAAATCATTACGAAATAGACGCTTTGATTTTAGCCACTGGATTTGATGCCATGACGGGCGCTTTGATGGCTGTTGATATTGGCGTAGAAAATGGCCCTTCACTTCGCGATTTGTGGGTCGATGGACCGAAGGCGTATTTGGGTCTCATGGTGGCAGGCTTGCCCAATTTTTTCATGGTTACCGGGCCGGGCAGTCCATCAGTACTAAGTAATGTGGTTGTTTCAATCGAGCAGCACGTTGATTTCATCACAGACTGCTTAACTTACATGAGTAAGCGAAGACTGTCTCGGATTGATGCAAACCTTCAGGCTCAAAACGATTGGACGCAACACGTTACTGATCTAGCAAGTAAATCTCTACTTGCAACAGCAGCATCTTGGTACACGGGCGCCAATGTTCCAGGTAAACCACGTATTTTCATGCCTTATATGGGCGGTGTTGGTGTTTTCCGTGCCCACTGCGAAGAAGTTGCTAGCCAGGGCTATACGGGGTTTTCATTTAGTAAAGCAAAGACAGATTTAATCAAAAAAACAGCATCCTCACAAAAGGAGTAACAACATGGCAGGATTATGGTTTGAAGAGTTTGTTGTCAACCAAGTGTTTGAACATGAAATTCGCCGAACGGTGACTGAAGCAGACAACATGTGGTTTAGTAACGCAACATACAACCCCGCGGCCATCCACATTGATGCGGAATACTGTAAAAGTACCGAGTTCGGTAAACCACTGATGAACAGCGTTTTTTCATTGGGATTAGTGATTGGTCTTTCGGTTCAAGACACCACTCTAGGTACAACGATAGCAAACTTAGGGATGAGTGAAGTTCGCTTTCCTCATCCTGTGTTTGCGGGTGACACTTTGCGTTCACGCACTACCGTTTTAGATGTCCGAAAAAGTCAGTCGCGACCTAATGCGGGTATCGTTACTTTTTTGCATCAGGGACTGAAGCAAACAGGCGAAGAGGTAGTCACGTGCAAACGCCAAGCATTGATGTTGCGAAAACCGGAGGTCAAATGAAGCCATTGCGATCAATGCTATTCGTTCCAGCAGACAACGACCGAAAGCTAGAAAAAGGATTGACCAGTGGTGCTGATGCAATCATTCTTGATCTAGAAGATGCTGTAGCTCCCAGCAGAAAAAAAATTGCCCGAGAAGCCGCAGCAACCTATATTCAAACCCATTCAATCGCAACAACACCACAACTGTACGTTCGCATCAACCCATTGGATAGCGGCCTAGCTCTTCTCGACCTAGCGTCTGTTCTTGTTCACGGTTTGGCAGGCATCATGCTTCCTAAGACCACCAGTGCAGCAGATGTTATTCGTCTTGGATATTTTCTTGATGCATTAGAGGTTAGAGCGGAGATGACCGCTGGACACGTTAGTGTTATACCTGTAGCCACGGAAACAGCTCCAGCAATGTTAAACATGGGCACATTCGCTGGTGTCATTCCTCGTCTTTCAGGCATCACTTGGGGGGCTGAAGATCTTTCAGCCGCAATTGGCGCGATAGCAAATCGCGAAGAAAACGGTCAACTATCCCCTTTGTATGAATGGGCCGGTTCGCTTTGTTTGTGTGCAGCCGCTGCAGCGGGTGTCCCTGCAATCGATACGCTTTACGCCAACTACAAAGATGACTCCGGATTGGCAACTTCTTGTGCGCAATCACGACGAAGAGGGTTTCGCGGTCGTATTGCAATCCACCCGGCACAAGTTCACACAATCAATAAAGCATTTACCCCTAGTCAGAAAGAACGGGAACATGCTCAACGCATCGTTGACGCATTTACTGCACAACCAGACGCTGGCACGGTAGGAATCGATGGATTGATGTATGACATTCCGCACCTAAAGCAAGCACGTCAGACACTGCAACTCGCCACATAACCCAATTCAACAAGAAAGTAAGTACCATGGATTTCTCAATCAGCGACGATCATCAGGCCATTCGAAATGGCGTCGCACAGGTTGTCAAACGGTTTGATGATGATTACTGGTTAGCCCGCGATGAGGATGGAAAATTCCCATTCGAATTTCATCGCGCAATGGCTGAGGCTGGCTGGCTTGGCATCACTATGCCCCCTGAATTTGGTGGCTCCGGACTGGGGGTCACGGAGGCTGCGATCATGATGAACGAAGTTGCCAGCCACGGTGGTGGTATGGCAGCTACATCTGCTGTACACATTAATTTGTTTGGCCCCCACCCCATACTTGTTTTCGGGTCAAAAGATCAAAAGCAACGCTGGATTCCCAAACTGGTCACCGGTGAGGACCAATGCTGCTTTGGGTTTACAGAACCCGATGCAGGACTTAACACCACTGCCATCAAAACCTTTGCTCAAAAAGTACCAGGAGGTTATTTAGTAAACGGCCAAAAAGTATGGACATCTACTGGGCAAGTTGCTAACAAAATCATGCTGTTGACTCGAACGACAAAGCTAGATGACTGTGCAAGGCCTACAGATGGCATTACCATCTTTTACACTGACCTTGATCGTACAAAAATTGATGTACACCTGATTCCCAAAATGGGCAGAAAATCAGTGGACTCCAATGCAATCTTTATCGACGGATTGTTCGTTCCAGACAGCGATCGGATTGGGGAAGAAGGTAAAGGCTTTGGATACATCATGCACAGCCTTAATCCTGAACGTATTCTCATTGCGGCAGAAGCGATTGGTATTGGCCAGGACGCGTTAGGACGAGCTGCAAAATATGCTCGTGAACGTGTAGTTTTCGGACGACCAATTGGTCAAAACCAAGGTATTCAACATCCTTTGGCAGAGAGGTGGATGGCATTGGAAGCCGCTTGGACAATGACTATGAAAGCGGCTTGGCTTTATGACGCTCAGTTGCAATGCGGGGCACAAGCCAATACAGCCAAATTTCTAGGAGCGCGCGCGGGGCATGAAGCCGCACAACAAGCTGTTTTTACCCATGGCGGTTTTGGCTACGCCAAGGAATATCACGTTGAACGTCTTTATCGCGAAGCCACCTTGACGCGGATTGCACCAATCACCGAACAGCTGATTCTGTCGTTCATCGCAGAAAAAGTACTAGACCAGCCCAAATCGTATTGACGTATGAAGCAAGCACTTAACCGACAGGTGTGTCTGATTGCCAGGCCCATCGGCATTCCTCAAGCATCGGATTTTGAAATTCGCACAACCCCTGTTTCTGATTTACAAGATGGACAAATATGCGTTCGCAACGTCTACCTTTCGGTAGAACCAGCGATGCGTGGCTGGGTCAATGCCTTAGGAAACTATAGTGAACCCGTTGCTATTGGATCTGTCATGCGGTCTTTTGCTGTGGGGATCGTAGAAGCTTCGCGATCAATCAATTTTCCTGTTAACAGTTGGGTTACTGGTCTATTTGGTTGGCAAGAATATGCAGTCGTAGATGCAGATAAAGTTGACCGCATCATCACAGAATCTGACTTGCCACCGTCCACAGCCCTTGGGGTTTTGGGCATCAACGGTATCACGGCACATTACGGATTACTCAAAATAGGTGAACCCCAAGCAGGTGAAACCGTTGTAGTTTCAACAGCCGCAGGTGCAGTTGGTTCATGTGTGGGGCAAATTGCCAAACTTAAGAACTGTCGAACCATAGGTATCACGGGTGGTGAAAAAAAGCGCAAACTTTGTCTTGATCATTTTGGTTTTGACGAAGCCGTGGACTATAAAGCTACCGATTTTCATCAAAAATTATCTGAAGCATGCGCGGGCGGGGTGGATGTCTATTTTGACAATACGTCTGGGGAGATCAGTGATGCGGTTTTTTCACATTTGAATATAGGCGCACGCGTAATCATTTGCGGTACCGCCAGCGTCTCAAACTGGAACCCTCCTCCTCAAGGGCCACGCATAGAACGCCAACTCCTGGTAAAACGCGCTCGCATGCAAGGTTTTGTTATTTTTGATCACCGCGATTACGAAGCAAGCGCACGCCAAGATCTCGCTAAATGGCTTCGTAATGGTGACATTCGGTACCAAGAGGACATTCTGGTAGGAATTGAGCAAGCACCTGATGCCATTGCAGGCCTATACCGAGGCGACAACTTAGGTAAGCGATTGATTCGAATTTCCAATTTTTGAACCGTTCTACTCCACTTTCAAATATGCAGAAAAAAAACAAAGTCATCATCAGTTGCGCAGTGACAGGGGCCATTCATACACCGTCTATGTCTCCTTATTTACCAGTTACAGCAGACGAAATTGCTGATGCATCCATTGCAGCAGCTCAAGCTGGTGCCGCAATCATTCATTTGCATGCGCGCGACCCAATCACAGGAAAACCAGATCAGCGACCAGAAGCATTTTTGCCCTTCTTGAAACGCATCAAAAATGAATCGCACGCCATCGTCAATTTAACAACAGGTGGCTCACCTTACATGACGGTACATGAACGAATGCAGCCGGCTAAGGTACTCAAACCGGAAATCGCATCAATGAACATGGGAACAATGAATTTTGGACTGTTCCCGATGTTGCAACGTTTCAAAGAATTCAAACATGATTGGGAAAGACCTTATTTAGAAGGCAGTAAAGATTTGATTTTTCGCAATACATATGGTGATCTAGAAACTGTTTTTACTGAGCTTGGCCCAAATAAAACAAGGTATGAGTTCGAATGCTACGACACATCACATTTGTACAACCTTGCACATTTTGTTGATCGTGGCCTTGTGAAGCCCCCCTTTTTCATACAAACCGTGTTTGGTATTTTGGGTGGCATTGGAAGCCATCCTGACGACGTCATGCACATGAAGCGTACGGCAGATCGATTGTTTGGCGATCGGTATCGTTGGTCAGTGCTCGGAGCAGGACGTTCACAAATGTCCGTTGCAGCCATGGCTGCATCTATGGGCGGAAATGTCAGGGTTGGATTGGAAGACAGTCTTTGGATCGGCCCCGGAAAGCTAGCCGAATCAAACGCTCAACAAGTCAGTCAGGTAAAGGGCATTTTGGAAGGGCTTGGTCTAGCGATAGCTACACCAGCAGAAGCCAGAGACATCCTAGAGCTAAAAGGCGTCGATCATGTCGCCTATTGAACAGGGAAACCAATCGGTTAGTTCATTTAGGAAATCATCAGCGGATAATCTTTCCATGTCTTCTAAGGTAATTTTGACTGGTTTGAAGCGTAAATGTTCGGGGGATATCATGCATTCATTTTCTAAATTTGTGGGGTTTGCAGTTCTGTGTGTCGGCATCTCAACTTCACAAGCACAAACATGGCCTGCAAAACCCATACGACTTATCGTTCCATACGCAGTAGGACAAGGAACCGATATTGCAGCTCGCTATATGGCAGAAGAAATTGCCAAAGAAATCAAACAACCTTTCATTATTGACAATCGCCCGGGCGCCGGAGGTAATGTAGGAACGCAATTGGCTGCACGCTCTACCCCGGACGGCTACACCTTGTTGGTTGGGACAAACGCCACGCATGCTGCAAACTCTTTCTTGTTCTCAAATCCTGGCTACGACCCTCAGGTTGATTTCGAACCTATTGCCATGCTTGGTATTCTTCCACTGGTTTATGTCACACAACCGAGCAACTCTCTCTCTAACATGGCAGAACTCATCCGTGCAGCACGAGCCAAGCCGAACAAACTCAACGTAGCCACCTCAACAAC
>CALKUR010000170.1 GCA_937996725.1 uncultured Dechloromonas sp.
CTGCAGATGAGCTGCGAAGACCCCGACGCGCCACAGAACTGGCCGCGCAACATGTTCGTCTGGCGCTCCAACCTGCTGGGCTCGTCCGGCAAGGGCCACGAATACTTCTGCAAGCACCTGCTGGGCACCGAAAACGGCGTGCAGGGCAAGGACCTGGGCGCCGACGAAGCCAAGCCGACTGAAGTGAAGTGGCACAAGGACGCGCCGCAGGGCAAGCTGGACCTGCTGGTCACGCTGGACTTCCGCATGAGCACCACCTGCCTGTATTCGGACATCGTGCTGCCCACGGCCAGCTGGTACGAGAAGAACGACCTCAACACCAGCGACATGCACCCCTTCATCCACCCGCTGTCTGCTGCGGTGGACCCGGTGTGGCAAAGCAAGAGCGACTGGGAGATCTACAAGGGTTTTGCCAAGCGTTTCAGCGAAGTCTGCGTGGGCCACCTGGGCGTCGAGAAAGAAGTGGTGCTCACCCCGCTGATGCACGACAGCCCGGCCGAACTGGCCCAGCCCTTTGAAGTCAAAGAGTGGAAGAAGGGCGAATGCGAGCTGATTCCGGGCAAGACCGCGCCGCAGATCGCGGTGGTCGAGCGCGACTACCCGAACGTCTACAAGCGCTTCACCTCGCTCGGCCCGCTGATGGCCAAGGCCGGCAACGGCGGCAAAGGCATCACCTGGGATACCAAGCATGAGGTGCACGAGCTCGGTGAATTAAGCAAAACAGTCACGCATGAAGGTGTGAGTAAAGGTCGCCCACGTTTGGATACTGCGATCGACGCAGCTGAAATGATTTTGACTTTCGCACCGGAGACCAATGGCCATGTGTCTGTTAAGGCATGGGGCGCATTGTCGAAGATTACTGGTCGAGACCACACGCATCTTGCGGTGGGACGTGAGCATGACAAGATTCGCTTCCGCGATGTGCAGGCTCAACCTCGCAAGATTATTTCCGCACCAACCTGGTCTGGTCTTGAGAGTGAAGAGGTCAGCTATAACGCTGGATATACCAACGTACACGAGTTGATACCATGGCGCACCTTGACGGGACGTCAGCAGTTTTATCAGGATCATCGCTGGATGCTTGATTTTGGCGAAGGTTCTTGTGTTTACAAGCCTGCGATTGATACCAAGACGATTAAGCCTATGCTGGGTGTAAAGCCTAACGGTAACAAAGAAATTGTTCTGAATTGGCTTACGCCTCACCAGAAGTGGGGTATTCACTCAACGTACTCGGACAACCTGCGTATGTTGACATTAAGTCGCGGCGGCCCTCATGTCTGGATATCAGAGGACGAAGCTAAAAAAGCCGGACTCGTGGATAACGACTGGGTTGAAGTCTTCAACGTGAACGGTACGTTGACAGCACGCGTCGTCGTCAGTCAGCGTATTCCAGATGGTATGTGTCTGATGTATCACGCTCAGGAAAAGATTGTGAATACACCCGGAGCGGAATTGAGCGGGATGCGTGGTGGTATTCACAACTCGGTCACGAGAACGGTGCTCAAACCTACCCATATGATTGGCGGCTATGCGCAACAAGCATGGGGATTCAATTACTACGGCACGGTCGGAAGTAATCGTGATGAATTCGTAATACTGCGCAAGATGAACAAAGTCGATTGGCTCGAAGGCAAGCTGGAAGAAGAGGTCGCAAAATGAAAATTCGCGCACAAGTAGGTATGGTGCTGAATCTGGACAAGTGTATCGGTTGTCATACGTGTTCGGTTACCTGTAAGAATGTCTGGACGAGCCGTGATGGTGTGGAATACGCCTGGTTCAATAACGTCGAAACCAAGCCTGGAATCGGATATCCGAAAGAATGGGAAAACCAGAAGAAATGGCAAGGTGGCTGGCAACGTAATTCAGCCGGCAAGCTTGAGCCTAGACAAGGCAGCAAGCTACGGATTCTCGCTAATATTTTCGCCAACCCGAATCTTCCAGCCATTGACGATTACTACGAGCCTTTCACTTACGACTATGAGCACTTGCAAAATGCTCCGCTCAGTCAGACTCCTCCCACCGCTCGTCCCGTATCTGTCATTACTGGCAAAAAAATGGACAAGATCGAATGGGGTCCAAACTGGGAGGACGATCTGGGTGGGGAGTTTCACGCCCGTAGTAAAGATGCGTTGTTTGAAGGCGTTCAAAAAGAGATGTATTCAACTTTTGAAAACACCTTCATGATGTATTTGCCAAGATTGTGTGAGCATTGTCTGAATCCAACCTGTGTCGCTAGCTGCCCTTCCGGTTCTATCTACAAGCGTGAAGACGATGGCATCGTTCTGGTCGATCAGGATAAGTGTCGCGGATGGCGTATGTGTATTTCGGGCTGTCCGTACAAAAAGATTTATTACAACTGGCAGAGCGGGAAGGCCGAGAAATGTACTTTCTGTTATCCACGGATTGAAGCAGGGCAGCCCACCGTTTGTTCTGAGACCTGCGTTGGCCGCATTCGCTATCTAGGAGTCATGCTGTATGACGCAGACAAGATCGAAGGTGCTGCATCTGTCGGTAACGAGCAGGATCTTTATCAGAGCCAATTGGATGTCTTCCTTGATCCTAACTCAGAAGAGGTGATTGCAGAGGCACGCAAGCAGGGTATCCCTGAGACGTGGCTGGAAGCCGCGCGCAAGTCACCTGTATACAAGATGGCATGCGAATGGAAAGTCGCATTCCCATTGCATCCTGAATACAGAACGCTTCCAATGGTTTGGTATATACCGCCACTTTCACCTATCCAGTCAGCAGCGGAAGCCGGCCATATGGGTATGAATGGGATTATTCCCGATGTGAAGAGTCTGCGCATCCCTGTGCGTTATCTAGCCAATTTGCTCACGGCGGGCAAAGAGGCTCCTATCGTGCACGCGCTTGAACGCATGTTGGCTATGCGGGCATACAAACGTTCAGAATCGGTACATGATGAAAAGGATTTGGCTGTTCTTGGACAGGTTGGTTTGACACCTGCTGTGGTTGAAGACATGTATCAGATTATGGCGATTGCAAACTACGAAGATCGTTTTGTAGTGCCAACCAGTCATAAAGAGCTGGTAGAAGACAGCTTCAATGACAAGGGTAGTTGCGGCTTTACTTTTGGCAATGGTTGTTCTGGTGGGTCTTCGGAAGGAACGCTGTTCGGCAAGAAGAAGCAGGGTAGCGAAATATTCATCAACATGCCCAAGTCGCGTAAAGCGCGAGCCGAAACCCTGTGAACCTAAGCACCGATCAAGTAAAAGGATCGGTGCTGGAGAAAAAGATGCAAACTTTCAAAGTACTCTCTGCGTTGTTGTGTTATCCCGAGCAAACCATGCTTGATGTGATGCCCGAGATACGCGCAATGGTTCGACAGGATAGTCAATTAAATCTTGAACTCGAGCCGCTGTTGCAATATCTCGAAAGTCATTCGCTGATCGCGCTTCAGGAAAATTACGTCGCCACATTCGATCGCAATCAAAAGCATAGCCTGCATTTGTTTGAGCATATTCATGGCGAAAGTCGTGACCGAGGCCAGGCGATGGTTGATTTGTTGACCGAATACCGGAATAACGGTTTTGTGATGGTGCCAGACGAACTCCCCGACTATGTGCCGTTGTTTCTAGAGTTTTTGGCGCAGATTCCTGAGGAAAAGTCCAAGCAATTATTGGGTGATGCCATACATGTGCTTGCCATGATCGGAGAAAAGCTCAAATCGAACGGTAGTCCTTACGCTGTTATCTTTGAGGCTATCCGTGCGCGTTGCGATGTGCAGCCTTTGCCATTTGAAGAGCCACCCGTTCGCGATATGGATGAGGCGCTTGAAACCTTTGGCCCTGGTGAGGATGGCGTTGAACCTTTACTCAAGCCTTCGTCAACGCAGGCAATCCATTTTTATCCACGTCGTCCCAGCATGCCTGGTGGGACTGGTCAGTCTTTGAAGCATAACTGATGCGGATCAGGAGTTAATCATGAGTTATCTGAATAATTTTGTATTTGGAATTTATCCCTACATCGCACTGACGATTTTCCTGTTGGGTAGTCTGGTTCGATTCGAAAGAGAGCAGTACACATGGAAGAGTGATTCTTCACAGTTGCTGTACCGCGGC
>CALKUR010000171.1 GCA_937996725.1 uncultured Dechloromonas sp.
CCACAATGTCGGAAATTTGTGCCACATCGAGTAACGCGGCGACGCGTGGCATCGTGTTTTTGCCATAACTGCTTGAGGGCGCAAGAAGATGGCTATAGTTAGCAGCCACCGCAACCACGAGTTTCGCCAACGGCTCAGCAGCCTGATCGCCGTAGACCGCGTTGTCGACCACCAGAACGCGTTTCACACCCTGCAGGGCGGCAACCTTGGCGGCGATCTCCGCACAGCCTTCGCCGGCGACGAGCACATCCACATCGGCCGACAACTTAGTCGCGGCCGCAATGGTATTAAGGGACGCCGCTTTCAGCGACTTATTATCGTGTTCAGCAAGGACCAGAACAGCCATGATCTCTCCTTAAATCACTTTGGCTTCGTTACGAAGCTTGTTGAGTAGATCGGCCACATCGGCCACCTTAACGCCACCGGCACGCTTCGGTGGCTCGCTGACCTTAATGGTCTTTAAACGCGGCTGCGTATCCACACCCAGACTATCTGCGGCCATGGTATCCAGCGGCTTTTTCTTCGCCTTCATGATGTTCGGCAATGTGGCATAACGCGGTTCGTTCAAGCGCAAGTCGGTTGTCACAACGGCTGGCAACGACATAGCCAATGTTTCCAGACCGCCATCAATTTCGCGCGTCACGGTCACTTTGTCACCAGCCAGTTCGACTTTTGACGCAAAGGTGGCCTGCGGCCAATCCATCAGTGCGGCCAGCATCTGTCCCGTCTGATTTGAATCATCGTCAATGGCCTGTTTGCCGCAGATCACCAACGATGGGGTTTCCTTCTCACAAACCGCTTTGAGCAGCTTGGCAACAGCCAGTGGCTGCAGCTCATCGTTGCTTTCAACCAGAATGCCCCGATCAGCGCCCATCGCCATAGCCGAGCGCAACGTGTCCTGACAGGCTGCCGGGCCACACGATACTGCGACGACTTCCGACACGATCCCCTTTTCCTTGAGGCGTACCGCCTCTTCGACAGCGATCTCATCGAACGGGTTCATCGACATCTTGACGTTAGCCAAATCGACATCCGTCTCATCGGCTTTGACACGGACTTTGACGTTGTAATCGACAACGCGCTTGACCGGTACCAGTACTTTCATAGCAACTCCTGGAGCACTTCGGGGTTATTCAATCGCAGACGCGGACTTGGCCAGCTCACGTAGCCGGAACTTCTGAACTTTACCAGTCGAGGTCTTCGGAATTTCGAGGAAGACCACCTTTTTGGGAACTTTGAATCGGGCCAGATGCTCACGGCAGAATTCAATGACTTCCGCTTCGGTCGCCGTGGCACCCGGACGCAACTCCACGTAGGCGCAAGGCACCTCACCCCACTTGTCATCGGGCTTGGCCACCACTGCTGCCAGATTGACTGCCGGATGACGGAACAATACCTCTTCCACTTCCAGCGACGAGATATTCTCGCCACCCGAGATGATGACGTCTTTCGAACGATCCTTGATCTTGACGTAGCCATCACTGTGAACCACCGCCAGATCCCCAGTATGGAACCAACCACCTGCAAAAGACTCTTCCGTTGCAGCCGGGTTCTTGAGATAACCCTTCATGACAACATTGCCGCGGAACATGATTTCGCCGACAGTTTCACCATCCCAAGGCACTGGCAGCATGGTTTCCGGATCGAGCACGGTCACCGCTTCCTGCAGGTGATAGTTCACGCCCTGGCGACCGTTACGGGCAGCGCGGAACTCGAGCGAGAGCGCATCCCACTCCGGCTGCTTGGCACACACCGATGCCGGACCGTAGGTTTCGGTCAGACCATAGACATGGGTGATGTTGAAACCGATCTTGTCGCAGCCTTCAATAATGGCGGCCGGGGGCGCCGCGCCAGCGATCAGGCCGTTAACCGTGTGGTTCAGTCCCTTGCGACACTCGTCCGGCGCATTGATCAGCATGCCGTACACGATCGGCGCACCACACATGTGGGTAATGTGATGTTCCTTAATGAGTTCAAAGATCTTGGCTGGGTCGACCTTACGTAAGCAAACGCTGACGCCTGCATTGACCGCCATAGTCCAGGGGAAGCACCAACCGTTGCAGTGGAACATCGGCAGCGTCCACAGGTACACGGCGTGCGGTGGCATGCCCCACGACACCACGTTCGATACAGCATTGAGGTAAGCGCCACGATGGTGGTAAACCACCCCCTTCGGATTACCCGTCGTCCCTGACGTGTAGTTCAGAGCGATCGGGTCCCATTCATCCGCTGGCAGGCCCCACGGGAAATTGGGGTCACCATCGGCCAGTAGCGTGTCGTAATCGAGTGTGCCGACGCGTTCCTGACTTTCATATTCCGGATCCATGACATCAATCACAAGCGGTTTCTCACCTGGCAATAGGGCGAGCGCATCTTGGATGACCTTGGCAAATTCCGGATCGGTCAGCAATACCTTCGCCTCACCGTGTTGCAGCTGAAACGCAATCGCTTCGGCATCCAAACGGGTATTCAGCGTATTCACCACGGCACCGGCCATCGGCACAGAAAAATGTGCTTCCAACATCGGGGCAATATTCGGCAGCATACAGGCGACCGTATCGTTTTTCTGCACGCCCAGCTTCTTTAATGCAGATGCCATGCGCTTCACGCGCTCATAGGTTTCGGCCCAGGTATATTGCTTGCTGCCTTGGATAATCGATAAGCGATTCGGGTACACCATCGCCGAACGGCGCAGAAAGCTCAGTGGCGACAGCGCCACATAGTTCGCTTGGTTCTTATCAAGCCCCAGATCATAGATCGAACCCATTTCTGTCTCCCAATATTTTGTTTTTTGTGGAATTCACTATCAGCCGCATCCCGGTCTTTTTAGTTATCTTCACAGATCTTTGTATCTGCCACCTTACAGAAATGTAGTGAATTTTTTCAGCCGGTAATTACCTTCAGACAAAGTTAGAATATAGAGAATCCTTACGTCTGGGTCATTCCGCACAGCACCATGAACATCGATCAAAACGATGACGTCTCTAGGCTCAAGCAGATTGAAGCCGGTGGCGTGATTGAACGTGCCCAGCAGATTGAAGCGCTGCTAGTTCCAAAGCTTCGTGACCTGCAGGCCAAATATCCGGTGATTGGCGACGTTCGTGGACGCGGTGCAATGATCGCGATTGAACTTGTTGAGCCAGGAACCTTGAACCCAAGCAAGGCTGCGGTTGATTCAATCGTGAAGCACATGCACTCAAATGGCATCTTCGTGTTGACTGCCGGTACTCACTACAACGTGATCCGATTCTTGCCACCGTTGCCGATAAGCGATGCACAGCTTAACGACGCACTAGACGTGCTCGAAGCCGGACTAGCGGCTCTCTAGCCAAACCAAACACGACTCAGAATCAAGGGTGATTCCATTGGCATACGCCGACCGTGA
>CALKUR010000172.1 GCA_937996725.1 uncultured Dechloromonas sp.
TGAATACCGCCGTTCTGGCTTTCTGTTTTGTGGCCTTCCTCGCGACCTTGCTGGGCGACGGCTATATTGGAAAGTGGCTTTTAGCCCTGGTGATGGCTTACGTAGGGTTAGTATTCGTGGATGCCTTCGGCTACAGCGCGTATCTTGGCCGCCCATACTGGGCGAACAACCTGTTGACCTATTATTCGAACCCGCTTCGTTTTGTTAATCCGGCATTGTTCTGGGCCGTCGGGCTCGCCGCCGCCGCGTTTGTCATACGGTGTATTCGCGAGGAAAGGGCCGGGGTTTTTCTCGCCGCTATCGCCCTGGCAGGCCTGACGGGTCTGTTCAGTATCAGCGTGGGTGCGACCCTGGTGTTGGCTCTCGGTCTGACTATAGTCTTCGAGGCACTGTGGGATCGCACCATATCTTGGCGCTTGGTTGTCATCGCCGTAGCGGTTGCCGTGGGCCTCGCATGGAGCTATCTGCAACTAAGGGAATACGCATCGACACCGCTCGGCCAGGAACTGAGGCACGGCGAGTTTATCGGGCTCAATCCAAAATGGCATTTCATCCTTCTCCTCGGGTTGATTCCGTTCGTGTGGCGCATGCTCGGAAAGGAACGGGTGTTCGTTTCTGCGCTGGTCGTGTCTGCCGTGATTGTCGGCATGTTCTGCGCAAGCTTTCATCTGGGGGGGCGGCTTTGGGAGAGAGGCGCAGTCGTCTATGCTTGGGCAGTTACAATTTTCGTATCAACAAGGATTGTGCTCGGCTGGCTCGCATCAGGTAAGGAAGTGGGCCGCGGCCGCCTCGTGTGGCAAGCAGCTACGGTGGCGCTAATGGTTGTCTTCGTTTATCAGGCGCAGAAGCCGGATGTCGGTTCATGGAAAGGCTACGTTGAGCGCGAGAAATGGGAATTGTTCGACTGGATAGACCAACAGTTGCCCGGTGGCTCTGTGGTTGCTTCGGCCGACATCGAGGATGCGTTCCTCCTGCCGATTTACACCGGGGTCAAGCCGCTTTATGCTGTGTATGGACTGGTGAATAGATCGCGCGACGACGAGTTGAGGCGCTTTTTCTACACCATGAGGCTCTTCGAGCGAGATCGACAGCTTCTTGATTCCGTGTTGAGTCTCAACCAGGATGCTGTGACCAGCTACGTCAAGTACGTAATGGGGCGGGTGCCGGCTCCAGCCGAAGGCGATACTGCCGATGCGATCATTTTCCTCGAACTGGTGCTCTATCATTCCTATGTTCGCGACTTATCCAATGTGCTTACCGATCCAAAGCAGCACCAATTGCTTGAGAGACTTCTCCGCAGCCGTGCGGGGGAAGCGTCAAAGCTGAGTTATTCTTTCGAGTATGCGATTATAGAGAGCGGCCATTCGGCCCCGTTGGGGTTGTCGGGATGGCCGGTTGCTTACAAGAATGGTCGCTACTCTGTCCTGAGATCTCCGCTTGCTCCCGAATCGAATAACTGATACTCAGGATAAATATTTGGCCGATCAACCGCTAGTCGCCGTCGTCCTTTCAGGGAGAGCGGGTGCTCGTCTGTGGCCCGTTTCAAGAGAGGCGCTTCCTGATACAGGCATGGTGCTGACTGTCACGAACCGGAACTATTACTTTCTTACTCGGGACGAGTATTCCGAACTGCCCGCAGGCACCACCCGGTTTAAATATCTTATTGAGCCGTTCGGCCGCAATACCGCAGCGGCCATCGCTACCGCCGCGAAAATAGTCGGGGGTCGCCTCGGTGCTGGGGCGATCATGCTGGTGCTGCCAGCGGATCATGTGGTGGCTGACCAGACGGCCTTTGGCACTGCAGTTGAAGAGACGCGGTCGCTTGCCGCCGCGGGCTGGCTTGTCACTTTCGGAGTGACTCCCAACCGTCCGGAGACCGGCTACGATTACATCAAATGTGGAGACCGGATGAAAGAAGGCTCTGGCTATGCCGTAGCCGATTTCGTCGAGAAGCCAGATGCGGATCGGGCCGCCGAGCTTGTTCGCTCAGGGCAGTACCTCTGGAATTCCGGATTGTTCTGCTTTACAGCGGGGGCGATTGGTCGCGCAATGCTGGAACTCTGCCCCGAGATCTTGGAGATAGTGTCCGTCGCCGTTGGCGCGGAGGATTGTGGTGTGTCGCCCATTTTTTCTGGATCCGGCCGCGCTCGAATCAGTGCCGGACATCTCGATCGACTATGCTGTCACGGAGCGATGCAATCGTGTCGCCGTGGTCGCCGGTAATTTCGGCTTGGAGGGCGTGGGGGTCCTGGCGTGCGCTGGCGGAGTTGATGCCTGCGGACGCCGAGGGCAATCGCCTGAACGGCTAAGCGCTGATGCTGGATGCCACGAATTGCTACATTCAGGCAGAGTCGAAAATCATTGCAGCGATCGGGGTAAGCAGCCTAATCGTGGTGGAGACACCCGATGCTCTGCTTATTTCCGAGCGGGGGCGCTCTCAGGACGTCAGAACCGTGCTGGACAGACTGAAGTTGCTGTCGCACGCGACGGTGCAGCGCCACCGAACCGTTCATCGGTCCTGGGGGGGCTAACCGTTCTCGAAGAAGGAGATGGCTACAAGATCAAGAGGATCGTTGTACGACCGGGAGCATCACTTTCGTCGCCGCGTCATCGCTACCGCAGCGAGCATTGGGTTATTGTGTCCGGAGGGGCGATGGTGACAAACGAAGGCTGGGAGATTCGAATTGCGAAGAACGAATCGGCCTTCATTTCCGCCGGGGCTGCCCACCGCTTGAGCAATCCGGGTGACGCGGATTGCTTAATGATCGAGGTGCAGGTTGGTAGCTACGTCGGCGAGGACGATATTGAGCGCCTTGATGATATGTATGGTAGGACATCTGGAGCAGGGTAGCTGCTGAGAGTTTTTGTTATTGGGGAGAATCATGAATTTTTGTGCAATCGGCCTAGGCCGCATGGGCCGCCGCCATCTGCAGGTGGCAAATAATCTGGGTTTCGAGATCGTCGGCAACACGCCCGAGCAGTTCACCGCCTTCCAGGCCGCCGAGTTCGCGCGCTGGAAGAAGGTGATCGAGGTCGGCAAGATCACCGCGGATTGAGGCTCCCCCCGATGCGGCCTGGCGGCCGCCTCCCCCCAGGGGGCGCCGCCAGTGGCCCGGCAAAGCCGGTTCCACGGCGTTCCTCGGCGGGGTCGCCTAGGCCGGTGCCCGGTTGGCGACTTTGGGCGAGATCGTTGAGATGGCGACTGACAAACCCATTGCGATCACGATGGG
>CALKUR010000173.1 GCA_937996725.1 uncultured Dechloromonas sp.
ACAGGCTTTCCGCCCGGCGTATCGCTTGCCACTATCTAAATGTACCAATCAAACTTATTTTGCTGCAGCTGGTTGCTTATTATTAGACAAGCCCCAAACATACGCTGTTAACAACTGAATCTTCTCAGGACTCAATACTTTATCTTGAGCAGGCATTTGTGCCATACGACCCTTTGTTACCGTCTCAATGATGGTAGCTTCAGATCCACCATAAAGCCAAGTTTTGTCAGTTAAGTTTGGTGCACCAAGAGCAATATTGCCTTTACCTTCTGGACCATGACATGCTGCGCAATTCGCTTTAAATACTTCTGCGCCACGTGCCACTTTTAAATCATCAGCAGGCAAACCAGACAAACTGCGAACATAGTTAGCTACATCCACAATTTGCTTGCTATCTAATTGTGGGAATGGAGGCATTACACCAGCACGACCATTCACAATCGTGGTTTTAATATTTTCTGGTGAACCACCGTAGAGCCAATCACCGTCAGTCAAATTAGGGAAGCCTTTAGCGCCGCCAGCATCTGAGCCGTGCGCAGCGCCTCGGTGACTCCGCCGATCACTGGATCGCCGTTCGCCAGCCGATCCCCGGCAACGGTGCTGTCGAGTGGGACGCTGATGAGCACGGCCATGCCGTCCTGCGACGGAATCGGCGCGATGGCCTTCACGTCCGCGAAATCGGCAATGGTCTTGCCCGGCTCGACCTCCGCGCGCGGAATCTGCTGGATGAACGCACTGATCGTGGCCATGTCGGTGCCGTCGAGCTTGATGCTGCCTTCGCTGGCATCGTAAAAGCGGCAGATCAGGTTAACCAGCGTGCTCTTACCCGAGCCGCTATGACCGACCAGACCGATCATTTCACCCGGCTGGATGTTGAGGCTGACATCGCGCAGCACGGCACGGTTGCCATAGCGGAAGCCGACGCGGTTGATGTCGATGCGGCCCGTGACTTGATCGATATGCACCGGGTTCATGGGTTCCGGCACGCTGGAGACGTGATCCAGAATATCGAAAATGCGCTTGGCGCCGGTGGCGGCCTTTTGCGTATGCGAGACGATGCGGCTCATGGAATCGAGGCGCGTGTAGAAGCGGCCGATGTAAGCGAGGAAGGCGGTGAGCACACCGACGGTGATGTGGTGATGCGCCACCTGCCAGATACCGAAGGCCCAGAGAATGAGCAGACCGATTTCGGTCAGCAGCGTCACGGTCGGCGTGAACATACTCCAGACTTTGTTAACGCGGTCGTTGATCGCCAGGTTGTGGGCGTTGGCCGTGCGGAAGCGGTTGGATTCGCGCTGCTCCTGAGCGAAAGCTTTGACCACGCGGATACCGGGGATGGTGTCGGCCAGCACGCTAGTGACTTCGGCCCACATGCGGTCGATTTTCTCGAAACCGAAACGCAGCTTGTCGCGCACGATGTGGATGAGCCACATGATCATGGGCAGCGGTGCCAGGGTGACCAACGCCAGCCACGGGTCGATCGAGACCAGAATGGCGGCCGTCATCAGGATCATGATGACGTCGGTGGCAAAGTCCAACGCGTAGAGCGAGAGGAAAACGCAGATGCGGTCGGATTCGTTACCGATCCGGGCCATCAGGTCGCCGGTACGTTTACCGCCGAAATACTCGAGCGACAGCTTGAGGAGGTGGTCGTAGGTGGCGGTACGCAGATCGGCCCCGATGCGTTCGCTGACCAACGCCAGAATATAGGTACGCGCCCAACCCAGCCCCCAGGCGACCAGCGCACTGGCCAGCAAGCCACTGAGCAGCCAGACGGTGAGGCCAATGGGAATGTGCTTGCCGTTCTGGAACGGAATGAGCACCTTATCCATCAGCGGCATGGTCAGGTACGGTGGCACCAGGGTGGCAGCGGTACCAAGCAGCGTCAGCCCGAAGCCGATGAGCAGGTCTTTCTTATACGGCCGGGCAAAGCGCCACAGGCGCAGCAGCGTCCAGGTCGAGGGCGAGGTCAGGTTCTCGCTATAGCAGGCCGGGCATTCGTCTTGATCGGGCGGCAGCGGTGTCCAACAGTTGGGGCACAGCGGTTGTTCTTCGGCTTCTTCTTTGGCCGGGGGTGCCTCCCCTGCTTCGATGCGTTGTTTCTCGCGCAGGCTATCGAGCTGGCGGACAAGGCGCAGGGCTGAGGGGTTCTGGGCCAGGGTAAAGCGCCAGCAGGCCAGGCGTCCGCTACCCGAGACCACATCCAGCGTTGCCACGCCGGCATGGTCGCTCAGCTTGAGGGTGAGTTCGGGGGTGAGCGGCCAGACAGCCCACTCGCCCGCCGGGGACAGCGCATACAGGTTGCGATCGGTCAGACAGATCAGCCCACGGGCAAAGCTGAGGCTGCCATCGAGATCGGTCTCGATGGTGGCCAGCACCGTTTCATCGGCCGGCACCTGGGCCCGCACGGCGGGTAGCCAGAATTCGGGGATCAGGTTGGCGCTACCGGCAGCGATGCCGGGGGCCGGGGTTGAAACGTGGTGTGGATTCAATTGAAAAACCGCGGTAATTGTTCTGTAAATTTCGGTCTGGATTCTTGCTTGGATTCTATAACGCACCAGCCCGGTTCCGGCTGACAAAACCCAGGGAATTTGTCGGCAAAATTCGACCTTCCGGCCGCTTTCAATAAGAAAGTCCCGGAATCGTCATCCGTTTGGAAGCCGGCGCGTTAATACCCTCAAGTTTCTGTTTACAATGGCGTGACAAGCCGTCCGGAAGGTCTTTTGACATCGCAATCAACCAGATGAGTCATAAATCCATAAAAATCATCGACATCAAGTCGATTCGCGGTCCCAATATGTGGACCTATGTGCCGGTTCTAGAAGCCTGGGTGGACATTGGCGATCTGGAAGATTTCCCTTCTGACAAGATTCCCGGCCTGCCCGACCGACTGGTGGCCTGGCTACCCGGCCTGATGGAACACCGCTGCAGCTACGAAGAACACGGCGGTTTTGTGCGGCGTCTGCACGAAGGCACTTGGCCGGCGCACATCATGGAACACGTGACACTGGAGCTGCTCAGCCTGGCCGGCGTGCCCGGTGGCTTTGGCCGCGCCCGTGATGGTGGTCGCCGCAGCGTTTACAAAGTCATCATCCACAACCTGCACGACGACGTGACCCGCCGGGCCCTTGAAACCGGCCGCGACCTGATCATGGCCGCGATTGAAGACAAGCCCTACGATGTGGCCGCCGCCGTGGAAGAACTCAAGGATCTGGCCGAAGACCGCTTGCTCGGCCCCAGCACCGGCAGCATTGTGAATGCCGCGATGGATCGCAAGATCCCGACCATGCGCCTGGCTGAAAACAACCTGGTGCAGCTGGGCTACGGTTCCAAGCAGCGCCGCATCTGGACGGCCGAGACCGACCAGACCAGCGCCATTGCCGAGACGATCTCGCGCGACAAGGATCTGACCAAAAGCCTGCTCAAAGCCTGCGGTGTGCCGGTGCCCGAAGGTGCCGTGGTTGAAACGGCTGATGAAGCCTGGGAAGCTGCTCAAGACATCGGCCTGCCGGTGGTAGTGAAGCCGTCGGACGGCAACCATGGTCGGGGCGTGTTCACCAATATGCTGACCGAACAGGAAGTTCGTACCGCCTTTGCGGTGGCCGTGGATGAAGGCAGCAGCGTCATCGTTGAACGCTTTATTGCCGGTAACGAACACCGCCTGCTCGTGGTGGGCGGCAAAACGGTGGCCGCCGCGCGCGGTGACTTTGCCTTTGTTAAAGGCGATGGCAAAGCGACCATTGAAGAACTCATTGAAACCCAGATCAACAGCAGCCCCAGCCGTGGCCCTGCCGAAGAGAACACGCTCAACTTTGTGCGCGTGGATTCGGCCGTGCGCCTGGAACTGGAGCGCCAGGGCTTTAACGCCCAGTCGGTGCCCGAGGCCGGCCGTGATGTGCTGATTCAGCGCAACGGCAACGTCTCGATCGATGTGACCGACGAAATCCATCCAGATGTGGCCGAAACTGTGGCCCTCGCCGCCCGCGTGGTGGGCCTGGATGTGGCCGGCATTGATCTGGTGTGTGAAGACATCAGCAAACCGCTAGCCGGCCAACGTGGTGCCATTGTGGAAGTCAATGCGGGCCCCGGTCTGCTCATGCACTTGCGGCCGTCGGCCGGTACGCCGCGCCCCGTGGGCAACGCGATTGTCGATTACCTGTTCCCGCCGGGTGAAGATTTCAACCTGCCGATCATTGGCGTAGCCGGTTCGCGCGGCAAGACGCTGGTTGCCCAGCTGATTGCCAGCCTGCTGCAACTGACCAGCATGAATGTGGGGCTGGCCTGTAGCAAAGGCATGTATTTCAACCAGCGCCAGCTGGATGATCGCCACTGCGCCAACTGGGAGAGCGGCCATCGCCTGATGCTCAACCGCCAGGTGGATGTGGCCGTCATTGAAAACGACAACCGCGTGATCCTGAACGAAGGCTTGGCCTACGAACGTTGCACCGTGGGCGTCGTGACCAATCTCGACCCGACGGATACCGTGCCCGAATGCGCCATCAATGACGGCGAAGACATTTACCGCGTGATGCGCTCGCAGATCGACGTGGTACTGCCCAGCGGCGTGGGCGTGCTGAATGCTGACGATGCGGAAGTGGCCGACATGGCCCGCCTGTGCGACGGCGAAGTGATTTTCTTCAGCCGCTTCGGCAGCGCCGATTGCCTGCAAGCCCATCTGGCCAATAATGGTCGTGCAGTGTTTACCCGTGACAACCAGGTGGTACTGGCGCGCGGCAACGACATCCAGCCGATCATGAGCCTAGACAGCATCCCGCTGCTACAACTTCGCAACGATGCGCTGGAAAGCGTTTTGGCCGCTGTAGCGGTTGGCGTAGGCATGAATCTCACCCGTGACATCATGAGCACGGGCATCCAAACTTTTACACACCAGTAAGCCATGGAAATCGTCCGACTGCGCGCACTACGTGGCCCCAATCTGTGGGGTCGTCATACCGCG
Source organism: uncultured Dechloromonas sp. (assembly GCA_937996725.1). GTDB lineage: Bacteria > Pseudomonadota > Gammaproteobacteria > Burkholderiales > Rhodocyclaceae > Fluviibacter. Next base: position 4,958 of record CALKUR010000173.1, read on the forward strand.
ATTGAAGCGCTCATCAACTGCACCGAAGAAGAATGTCAGATCACCAATCTGACCGGGTTTGAAACGCGGCTTCGTGCACGCTTTCCGCAAATGGGCCCGCTGGTGGCCAGTGGGCACAACGAACCGCTGACGCTTGCGCACGCGCTGGAAGTGGTCGCCCTCGGTTTGCAAGCCTCTGCCGGTTGTCCGGTGACGTTTAGCCGTACGGTGCAGACGCCGGACAAAGGGACCTACATCACGGTGGTGGAATACAGTGAAGAAGCCGTCGGCAAGCTGGCGTTTGAACACGCCATGAAGCTGTGTCAGGTCGCGCTGGAAGATCGTATGTTCGATCTGAACGCCACGCTGCATGAACTGAGCGAACTGGACGAAGACCTGCGCCTCGGCCCGAGTACCGGCAGCATCGTGTATGCCGCCGTCGCCCGTGGCATCCCCTACCGTCGCATGACGGAAGGTAGCATGGTGCAGCTGGGTTGGGGCAGCAAACAAAAACGTATTCAGGCAGCCGAGACCAGCCATACCAGCGCCATTGCCGAATCGATTGCTCAAGATAAAGACCTGACGAAGACCCTGCTCTACTCGGCCGGCGTAGCCGTACCGCAGGGCCGTGTGGTCACGACTATTGAAGGCGCGCTAGAAGCCGCTGCCTGGATCAAAGGCCCGGTCGTCGTGAAACCACGCGACGGCAACCAGGGCAAAGGCGTTGCCGTCAACCTACAAACGACTGAACAAATCAAAGCCGCGTTCGATGTGGCTTACGCGATCAGCGATGAAGTCATCGTTGAACGCTTCCTGCCCGGCCATGATTTCCGGCTGCTGGTGGTGGGTAACGAACTCGTTGCCGCCGCCCGTCGTGACCCACCATACGTGATTGGCGATGGTCAGCACACGATTCGCCAATTGGTCGATGTGATTAACAGCGACCCACTGCGTAGCGATGGTCATGCCACGTCGTTGAGCAAGATCCGTCTGGATGCGATTGGTCTGGCAACGCTAGACGAGCAGGGCATGACGCCGGAATCGGTGCCCTCACGCGGCGCGCGGATTAATTTGCGTAAGAACGCCAATCTCAGCACCGGTGGCACGGCCACTGACGTGACCGATGATGTGCACCCGGATCTGGCGGCGAGCGCCGTAGCAGCGGCCCACATGGTTGGCCTGGATATCTGTGGTGTCGACGTGGTTTGCGACAGTGTGTACAAACCACTGCAAGAACAAGGTGGCGGCATCGTGGAAGTAAACGCTGCGCCTGGGCTGCGCATGCACCTGAGCCCCTCGTACGGCAAAGGCCGCCCGGTGGGTGAAGCCATTGTGCGCCAGATGTTCGGCAAAGAAGACAACGGCCGTATCCCGGTCGTGGCGGTATCGGGTACCAACGGAAAGACCACCACGATTCGCCTGACTGCGCACCTGATCAACCAGACGGGCAAGCGCATCGGTATGACCACGACCGATGGCGTGTACGCTAACGGCCGCCTGATCGATACCGGTGATTGCAGCGGCCCGCGCAGTGCCCGTAACGTGCTGGGCCACCCGGATGTGGATGCCGCCGTGCTGGAAACCGCGCGTGGCGGCATTCTGCGTGAAGGCCTGGGTTTTGATCGTTGCGATGTGGCCGTCATTACCAATATCGGTGAAGGCGATCACCTCGGTATGAACTTCATCAACACCGCGGCTGAACTGGCCGCTGTAAAACGCGTGATTGTGCAGAACGTCTGTGCCGAAGGTACGGCCGTTCTGAATGCCGCTGACCCGCTGGTCGCCCGCATGGCGCGCTACTGCACCGGCAATGTCACCTTCTTCGCCGGCCAGAGCGCCGCGCACCCGGTGATGGCCAAGCACCGTGCTCAAGGCCACCGCGTCATCTATCGCGACAACGGCGAGATCATCGCCGCGCAAGGCAAGGCCATGTTCCGCTTGCCGCTCAAAGATATTCCATTGACCGACAACGGCCAGATCGCTTTCCAGGTCGAAAACGTCATGGCCGCTGTGGGCGCCGCCTGGGCGCTGGATATTCCCTGGGATGCCATCGTCGCCGGTCTCGCCAGCTTTAATAGCGATGCTGATACCGTACCGGGACGCTTCAACCGTTTCGACTACAAGGGCGCGACGCTGATTGCCGATTATGGCCACAACCCGGATGCGATTCGTGCGCTGGCCGACACCATTCACGACATGCCGGCCAAGCGCCGCAGCGTGGTGATTAGCGGTGCCGGTGATCGCCGCGATGACGACATCCGTCGCCAGACGCGCATTCTCGGCAACGTATTCGATTATGTGGTGCTCTACGAAGATGCCTGCCAACGCGGCCGCAGCGAAGGCGAAGTGGTGAAGCTGCTGCGCGAAGGTCTGGACGAAGCGCATCAGGTCAAAGAAATCGACGAGATCAAGGGCGAGTTTCTGGCCATTGATACCGCACTCGGCAAACTGCAGCCGGGCGATGTGTGTCTGATTCTGGTCGATCAGGTCGAAGAAGCCCTCGCCCACATCAAACAACGCGTCGCCGAAGCTGGCTGATCACGGCGTATTGCCCATGCTTGCCGCCAGCAACCTTAGCTGCATTCGTGGCACGCAAACGCTGTTCACCGATCTATCGCTACAGCTCAGCGCCGGGCAATGGCTGTACCTACAAGGCGAAAACGGTGCGGGCAAAACCAGCCTGCTGCGTATTCTGGCTGGCCTGGCGCTCCCCGCTGCGGGCAACGTGCATTGGCAAGGCAGCCCCATCAGCCAACAGCGCAGCGATTACCATGCTGACATGCTGTACCTGGGCCACCACGCCAGCCTCAAGGAAGATCTAACGCTGACTGAAAACCTGCGCAGTCTGATGGCCATGGATGGCCTCAAGGTGAGCGATTCAGCGATTCGCGAAGCACTCACCCGCATGGGCTTGGCCAAACGCCAACATCTGCCGGCGCGCGTGTTATCTGCCGGCCAGAAGCGCCGCGGGCTCCTCGCCCGCCTGTTGTTACGGCCGGCCAAGCTGTGGATTCTTGATGAGCCGTTTAATGCGCTCGATGTGAATGCCATCGCCGATTTACAAGCCTGCCTGAAGGCGCACCTGACCAACAACGGGATGATCGTGCTGACCAGCCACCAGACGCCGGACCTGGGATCGGATGCCGCTGGCTTTGTGTTGAATTTGTCGGGGCGCGAATGATGGCGGTATTCTCTGCTTACTTCGCCGCACTCAATCGCGACTTGCTGCTGGTCATGCGGCGCAAGACCGAGGTGCTGACCGCGCTGTTCTTCTTCGTCATCGTGACCACCTTGCTGCCGCTCGGGATCGGCCCGGAACCCGATCTGCTGCGCAAGATCGCCCCGGGTGCGATGTGGATCGCCGCGCTGCTCGCCACGCTGCTCGGCCTGCAACGCCTGTTCGCCGCCGACTACGCGGACGGCACGCTGGAACAAATGGCGCTGTCGCCGGAACCGCTGAGCGTTCTAGTGGCCGGCAAGATCACTGCTCACTGGCTCGTGTGTGGTCTACCATTGGTACTGCTGGCCCCGGTGATTGGTCTGCAGTTCTATCTGCCCACAGATGCGATTGGCGTGCTGATGATGTCTTTGCTCATTGGTACGCCCCTGCTCTCGCTCATTGGTGCCATTGGTGCCGCACTGACGCTGGGTGCCCGCGGGAGTGCGCTCCTGGTCTCGTTACTGGTGCTGCCGCTGTATGTGCCCACCCTGATTTTTGGGGCCGGTGCGGTGGAGTCCTATATCGCCGGGCTAGGCGCTGCCGGGCATCTATCTCTGCTGAGCGCGCTACTCGTGCTGGCCGCCGCTTTCGCGCCGTGGGCGACCACCGCCGCGCTACGCATCTCATTAGAATAAAATAGCGGGATGATGAACTGGTTCAAATTCAGCGCCCCCAGCAGCTTCTATCCGCTGGCCGGCAAGCTGATCCCTATTTTCTGGACGCTGGCGGCTATCCTCGGTGCCATCGGCCTGTACATCAGCTTCTTCGTTGCACCCACCGATGCCCAACAGGGCGAAGGCTATCGCATCATCTTTATCCATGTACCGGCCAGCTGGATGTCGATGTTCATCTACTGCGTGATGGCGTTCTGGGCGCTGATGGGCCTGACTTTCCAGACACGACTGTCAGGCATGATGAGCAGCGCCCTAGCACCGACCGGTGCGCTCTTCGCGTTTCTCTCGCTGTGGACCGGTGCACTCTGGGGTAAGCCCATGTGGGGCACCTGGTGGGTGTGGGATGCGCGCCTCACCTCGGAATTAATTCTGTTCTTCCTCTACTTAGGTTACATGGCGCTGCAAGCGGCCATCGATGATCCGCGCCGCGCCGATCGGGCCGGCGCCCTGCTGTCGCTGGTCGGCGTGGTGAATGTGCCCATCATTTACTTCTCAGTGAAGTGGTGGAATACGCTGCACCAAGGCGCATCGGTCTCGCTGACCAAGTCGCCCACTATGGCCAGCACCATGCTGGCCGGGATGCTGATCATGACCCTCGCCTTCTGGGCCTACACCATTGCCGTGGCACTCATGCGCGTCCGCGCCATCATGCTGGAGCGTGAAGCCAATACCGAGTGGGTGAAGCACCTGTCGGATGTGAAGGAGGCCGCATAATGCAGTGGCAATCGATGAGTGATTTCTTTGCCATGGGGGGTTACGCCTTTTACGTCTGGGGTAGCTTTGGCGTCTGTGCGGTCGCCATGATTGCCGAACCGCGCTTAGTGCGCCATCGCCGACAACAAGCGATTCGTGCGATTCAGCAAAGCCAGGATCTGTGAGCATTATGAAACCCCGTCACAAACGATTTTCCCTCATCATTGGTGCGCTAGCCGTCATTGGTACCGCAGCAGCCCTGGTACTGAATGCCTTTGAAGAGAATCTCGTGTTTTTCTTCACGCCCACGCAGGTGGTCTCGGGCGAAGCGCCGAAGAATCGCGCCTTCCGCATTGGCGGCATGGTGAAAGACGGCAGCGTGCAACGCGATGGTGTGAGTGTGCGCTTTATCGTGACCGACATGGCGAACGATGTGCCGGTGACGTATACGGGCATCCTGCCGGATCTATTCCGCGAGGGTAAGGGCGTGGTTGCTCAGGGCAAGCTGGATGACAGCGGCAAGGCCTTTAAAGCCAGCGAAGTGCTGGCCAAGCACGACGAAAACTATATGCCGCCGGAAGCGCAGCATGCGCTAGATAAAGCCGCCGTCGAAAAGGCCAGCAAGACACTGAAGTAACTTACTTCTGACGGGCTTTGGCTTCGTCGATATTCTGCTGCACGAACTTAGCTTCTTCAGAACCGGCTGGGAAGGTTTTAAGCACCTGTTCCCAATAACGGATGGCCTTGGCATTGTCACCTTGGGCAAAAGCCAAACCACCGGCTAAAAAAACCAGCTGCGGATCCTTACTGCCCCGCTTCAGTGCCGCATCAATCCAGGCTTGCGCCCGTTGGATATCGCCCGAGGCGGCCAATGCTTCGGCATAGGCGGCGGTAAGCTGCGGATCCTGTTTGACCTGCGGCAAAATGTGGTCGTAGGCCTTCACGGCATCGGCCGGACGATTCAAGACCATATAGGCGCGACCCAGCAACATCCAGCCTTGTGGGTCATTGGGGTTGGCATCCATCTTGGCTTGCAGGCGCGCCACCATCACTTCGGGATCAGGACGGGGACGTAGGTTGTCTGGATTCAGTGCTTGGGGTGCGCCCACTTTGAAATACACGCCGACCGCGCCGAGTGGAATAAGCACGAGCAGCAGCCACAATACCCAGCGACCGCGCATGCTGGCCTTGCCCACAGCGTTGATGGACGGCGGTACAGACTCTGCCACGACCGTTTCGGTCACGATTTCTTCTGCAACATTCGACGACTGCTGACTGCGACGACGCAGGAAAATAATTAGCCCGATCAAACCGCCCGATAGCACCACGAAGGGGCCAACCCAGAGCAGCAAGGTGCTGGCTTTGAAGGGTGGATCGTAAAGCACGTAGTCGCCGTAACGCGCCACCAGGAACTCGATGATTTCCTTGTCCGACTTGCCGGCGAGGATGAGGTTGCGGACTTCGCGACGCAGGTCTTCGGCCAGGTCGGATCGTGATCCGGCCAGCGATTCGTTCTGGCAAACGAGGCAACGCAGATTCTCTGAAATGCTCATCAGGCGTTTTTCAACGACCGGGTCTTGCGCCAGGGGCTGTGCCTCAGCCGCACTGACTAATGGGCTACCGACCAACAGTGTCAACGCAGCAAGGGCGTGAATCAGCTTCATCACTGGGCACCTCTCTGCAAGGTACTCAGCATCGGGTCAATCACGGTCTTGACCAGTTCGGGCGTCAGCGGACCAATATGTTTGTAACGGATCACGCCCGCCTGATCGATCACATATGTTTCCGGCACGCCATAGACGCCGTAGTCGATACCTACGCGGCCATCGGTATCAAAGGCCGACAGCACATAGGGGTTGCCGTGCTGTTTGAGCCACGCCAACGCATCGGCACGTTGGTCTTTGTAATCCAGACCGATCAGCGGCACATCGCCATGCGTGCGCGCAAAGCTCACCAGCACGGGGTGTTCTTCGCGGCACGAGACACACCACGATGCCCAGACATTGAGTAACCAAACACGACCTTTGAGATCTTCAGGCGCAAAGTTTTGTTTAGGATCGTGCAATTGCGGCAAATTAAACGTGGGTGCCGGTTTGCCGATCAGCGGTGACGGCACATAGGCCGGGTCTTTGGTGAGCCCGCGCGCCAAGAAGAACACCAGGACCGCAAACGCCAACAGCGGCATCAGAAACCAGGCCATGCGCTTCATGCGGACACTCCTTGTTGCGTGGTTTCATCCGGTTCGGAGGATTTGCCGATGCGTGCAGACTGGCGATAGCGGCGATCCAGCGCGGCGAGCAAACCGCCGAGTGCCATAAAGCCACAGCCTGCCCAGATCCAGCTAACGAAGGGTTTGTAGTAGACGCGGACAGCCCAGGCATTTTTACCAGTGGCATCGCCCATCGAGACGTAGAGGTCCCGCGTCAGTGTGCTGTTGATGCCCACTTCGGTCATCGGCATCGTCGACGAGAAGTAGGTGCGCTTTTCGGTATACAAGGTGCCGCTGATTTGCGACGGCGATTTGGCCGGGCCAAAAGTGACATCGCCCCGCATGGCGTCGTAATTGGGGCCGCGCACCGCTTCAACACCTTGTAGCGTCAATTTGATGTCGTGAATCGTGACCGTGTCACCGGGCGACATGCTGACATCGCGTTCCACCTGATAACTACTGACAAAGGTCACGCCAATCACAAACAGTGCCAGACCTAGGTGAGCGAGTTGCATGCCCCAGAAACCCAAGGGCGGCCAGCTGCTGCGCACGCGGCTAATCACCTGGCCGATGACCGAGGCCAGCACCCAAACTGCCAGGCCAGTGCCTAGGGCAACCATCGGGCTCCAACGACCCATGAGGGCCGGCAGCACCACGGCACCCACAATGGCCAGAATGCCTTCGATCTTAAGCGAGCGCACGATCGGCCACAGTGCATCCTGCTTCCATCGGGCTGTAGCTCCCAACGGCAGCAGCAAGAGCAGCGGCAACATGATGGGAACGAACACCGCATTGAAGTACGGTGGCCCCACCGAGAGCTTGCCGAGGTTGAGCGCATCGATGATCATGGGGTAGACGGTGCCGAGCAACACGGCAGCGGCACCGGCCAACAGCAACACGTTATTGATCAACAGCAGCGTCTCACGCGAGACCAGCGCAAAGCTGCCGCCCTGACCGACTGTCGGTGCCCGCCAGGCAAACAGTGCGAGCGAGCCACCCACGACAATGGCGAGGAACACCAGAATAAAGACACCGCGTGCCGGGTCGGCGGCAAAGGCGTGCACCGAGGTTAGCACGCCCGAACGTACGATGAAGGTACCGAGCAACGACAGCGAAAAAGCCGAGATCGCCAGCAGCACTGTCCAGTTTTTGAAGCTACCGCGTTTTTCAGAAACAGCTAGGGAATGAATCAGTGCGGTGCCGACCAGCCACGGCATGAACGAGGCATTCTCGACCGGATCCCAGAACCACCAACCACCCCAGCCCAGTTCGTAATAGGCCCAGTTCGAACCTAGGGCGATGCCTAGCGTGAGGAAGATCCAGGCGGCCAATGTCCAGGGCCGCGACCAGCGCGCCCAAGCAGCGTCCAGCTGTCCGGCCAACAGTGCCGCTATCGAAAACGCAAAGGCGACCGAGAAACCAACGTAGCCCATATAGAGCATGGGAGGGTGATACACGAGTCCCGGATCCTGCAACAGCGGATTGAGGTCACGCCCTTCGGCGACCGCCGGTATCAAGCGCGTGAAGGGGTTCGACGTAAACAGAATAAAGAGGATAAATCCAAAAGCCACCCAACCCAGTACGCCGAGCACGCGCGAAACCATCTCATTAGGCAAAGAGCGCGAGAAGATCGCGACGGCAGCAGCCCAAGCGGAGAGAATGCAGACCCAGAGCAACAATGAGCCATCGTGGCCGCCCCAAACCGCGCCAAAGCGGTATTGCAGCGGTAACTGGGTATTGGAATGCTGGGCCACATAGGCGACCGAAAAGTCGTTTACAACAAAGCTGATGGCCAGACAGGCAAACGAGGCCATCATCAGCACAAAACAGGTGAGCGCCAACGGGCGCGCCATGCGGCCCCAAAGCGGCATGCCAAACTGCGGCCCGAAGAGACCGAGGATTCCCAGCGCCAGCGACACCATCAGCGCGAATGCCAGAGCCATCTGGCCAAGTTCGGGAATCATGCGTGGGCGTCCTTTGTTGCTAAAACGTAGATGTTAAAGGGCCCGATGATGCGATGCAACCCGCCCCACAGGGTAAACTGACGCCTGATCCGGCGAATCGCCCTGCCGGACTGGCCTTTTTTACCGATTAAGGACCGTGAACCCCAATGATCTGGGCTTTTGTCACTAATTCGCACTGGCTATACCTGCTGTTGCACCCGCTCTTCGTGGTGCTGTTCACGCTGCGCATTATCTGGATTCGCCGGCCGCCAGGCGTGGCCCTGGCTTGGATTCTCATCGTGACGATCATGCCGCTGGTCGGGTTGGCGCTCTATATACTGATTGGTGAGCGTCCCATTGGGCGGGATCGCAAACGCCGGATTGAAAAAATTTCACCGGTCTACCACCATATGACTGCGCTGCTGGATGCACGTTACCCCGATGCGGAGCGCGGCATCGCACCCCGATTTCAATCGATGGCGCAACTGGCCGAGCACCACGGTGGCTTGCCGCCCGTCCCTGGCAATCGCATTACCCTCCATGCTGACACAGAACAAATCCTGCATGCGCTGATGCACGACATCGACCACGCGACACAACGCTGTGATCTAGAGTTTTACATCTGGAATCCCGGTGGCACCGCCGACCTGGTGGCAGAAACCCTGATGCGGGCGGCGCAACGCGGTGTGACTTGCCGGGTATTGCTTGATGAAGTCGGGAGCGCTACGTTCTGGAAAAGCAGCTGGCCCGCACGCCTGCGTCATGCCGGCGTCCATCTCACCAAAGGTTGCGCCATTCATCCGCTGGCGCTGCAGTTTGGCCGTGCCGATTTACGTCTGCATCGAAAAATTGTCGCTGTGGATGGGGATATCGCCTGGACGGGCAGCATGAACCTCGTGGACCCCGCCTACTTCAAACAGAATGCCGGCGTAGGCGAGTGGATCGACGCCATGGTGCGCGTTGAAGGACCGGCAGCCGAAGCGCTGACGACCGTCTTTGAAGGCGACTGGGCGGTAGAAAGCAACAACATTCCTGGCTTCAGCAATTACCTGGATCATATGCATCTTCGGCCGCCGCATACCTTTGCCGATGGCATCGTCGCTCAGGCCGTGCCCTCCGGCCCGAGTTACAACACGAATATGTCGCATGTGTTGCTCAATGCGATTCTCGATGCCAAGACCGAAGTCGTCATGACAACCCCCTACTTTGTGCCCGACGATGCGCTCTTTCAAGGGCTGCAAACTGCGGCCGCGCGGGGTGTTAATGTCACGCTGATTGTGCCGCAACGCATCGACTCGAAACTGGTGCGTTACGCCAGCCGCAGCTATGTGGATGACCTCATGAGCGCGGGCGTTAAAATCCAGCAGTTCTCTGGCGGCCTCCTGCACACCAAGAGCCTCGTAGTGGATAGCACTTTTAGTGTATTCGGGTCAGTCAATCTGGATATGCGTAGCCTGCGTCTGAACTACGAAATTACGCTCATGGTCTACGATGCCAATTTCAGCCAGAGCTTACGCCAATTGCAAAATCAATACTTGGCCCGCTCAACCCAGCTCGACCCCGCTATATGCGCCAAGCGTTCGCTGCGTGAGCGGTTTCTTGAGAATGCGGCGCAACTCCTTTCACCCCTGCTTTAATTTATGCTCAGTTACCGCCACGCCTTTCATGCCGGCAACCCGGCCGATGTACTCAAACACATGGTCTGGATTCAGGTGCTGGATTACCTGACACGTAAAGACAAACCCTTTATGGTGGTGGACACGCATGCCGGCGCCGGGATGTATCTGCTGGACAGCACCATGGCCAAAAAGACCGGCGAATCGGAAACCGGTATTGGCCGGCTCTGGTCTCTCCCCATTGATTCTCTACCGGAAGCTGTAGCGCGGTATCGTGACGTCATCGCCGACGCCAATCATGGAACGGCGCTGACGCAGTACCCGGGGTCCCCATGGATCTCTGGGCACTGCACGCGGCATGCCGACCCTTTACGTTTTTTTGAACTTCATTCCAGCGATGCGCCACTGTTGGCCCAAACACTCCGCTTTGCGCAAAAACGCACGCAGATCACACAGGCCGACGGCTTGGCGGGACTCAAATCGCTCATGCCGCCACCAGCACGCCGCGCCGCCGTATTGATCGACCCATCGTACGAAGATAAGACCGATTACGGCAAGGTCATCAGCACCCTACGCGATGCGCTGCAGCGTTTTGCGACGGGGACGTATGTGCTGTGGTATCCGCAGCTTGCGCGGCGCGAGGCCGTCGAACTCCCGGAGCGCTTATTAAAACTCGGTGCTGAAAACTGGCTACACGTGACCCTGAGCACTCAACCCCCAGCCACCGATGGACTGGGCATGACGGGTAGCGGCCTCTTCGTCATCAACCCACCGTGGACATTGCCAGCCTTGCTGGAAGAAGCCATGCCCTGGTTAGCCGAGAAACTGGGCGAAGACGGCCATGGGTCGTATACGCTGGACTGGAAAATTCAATAACGATTTATCTGCGAGGTCACCATGAACGATGCACTACTCTTTACCCCCATTCAAGTTGGCAATAGTCGTCTGAGCAATCGCGTGGCCATGGCACCGATGACGCGTTCGCGTGCCGGTGCTGGTGAAGTGGCTACTCCATTGAATGCCACCTACTATGCCCAACGTGCCAGCGCTGGTCTGATCATCAGCGAAGCCTCGCAAATATCGCAGCAGGGTCAGGGCTATGCCTGGACACCCGGCATTTTTAGCGATGCCCAAGTCGCCGGTTGGAAAACTGTGGTCGATGCCGTGCATGCCAAAGGTGGTCATATGGCCCTACAGCTGTGGCACGTTGGCCGGATCTCGCACCCGCTGTTGCAGCCGAATGGCGCTGCCCCAGTCGCCCCTTCGGCCATCCAGGCGAAGGGCCAGTGCTTTGTCATCCAGCCAGACGGCACCCCGGCCAATGTGCCGACCGCCATGCCGCGTGCGCTTGAAACCAACGAACTCGCGGGCATCGTGGCCGACTTTGCCAAGGCTGCCCGCAATGCCATGACCGCCGGTTTTGATTTTGTGGAAGTACACGCCGCCAATGGTTATCTGCTCAACCAGTTTTTGTCGCCGAATAGTAACCAACGCACTGATGCCTACGGTGGCAACCTGGAAAACCGCGCCCGTTTTGTGCTGGAAGTGGTCGACGCCATCGTTGCTGCCATTGGTGCCGATAAGGTCGGTGTGCGCCTCTCACCACAAGGCGTGTTCAATGACATCAACGATCCGGAATCGACGGCCATGGCGCTGTACCTCGCCAAGGCGTTTACACAGCGCAATCTGGCCTTCCTGCACATTGCAGAACCCGATTGGGCCGGTGGCGAACCGCTATCGCAGGAGTTCCGCCTGAAGTTACGTGAGGCGTTTGCCGGTACCTTGATCACCTGCGGCGGTTATAGCGCCACAACCGCCGAAGCCTTGCTTGGAGCAAACCTGGTGGATATGGTGGCTTTTGGTCGCCCCTTCATCGCCAACCCGGATCTGGTGCATCGCCTGCGCGAGAACGCCCCGCTCAACGAACCGGATCCGAATACATTCTATGGTGGTGCGGAAGCCGGTTACACCGACTACCCGGCGTTGGCTTAAGCGCTCAACGTCCGGCCGTTTTAGCCTCGAGCGCTTCCCAGCGCTCGAGCAGCCCCAGTAACGCGTCTTCAATTTCTGCCAGGCGCGTGGCCATGGTCTGTGCTGCCGAGGGGTCTGATGCATAGGTTAACGGGTCGTTAACCTTTTCTATCAAAGCGGCCTGTTCAGTTTCTAGCGCTTCAATGCTTTGCGGCAAGGCATTGAGTTCCTGCTGTTCTTTATAGCTGAGTTTGGTAGCACGCCCGGTGCCGGCCGCGGGTGCGGTAGCTGCAGTGGACTTTGCCGTCGACTTGCTTTGTGCACTGACCGCTTGTTGTGCCTTCTGATGACTTGCATGCCAGGCCGCCCAGTCGCTATAACCCCCGATAAATTCGCGCCATCGCCCTTCGCCTTCGGCGGCAATCACTTGCGTCACAACGTTATCGAGAAAGCTCCGGTCATGGCTGACCAGCAAGATCGTGCCTGAGTAGTCTTGCAGCAGGTTTTCCAGTAGCTCCAGGGTGTCGATGTCCAGATCATTGGTCGGTTCATCAAGTACGAGGATATTGGCGGGACGTGCGAACAATCGCGCTAAGAGTAGCCGGTTCCGCTCGCCACCAGAAAGTGATTTCACGGGTGAACGCGCCCGTTGCGGCGAGAACAGGAAATCGCTGAGGTACGTCATCACATGCGTACGATGACCACCGACATCAACATAATCCGAGCCTGGCGAAATGACTTCATGCAGCGGAGCCTCGGGATCCAGTGCCGTGCGGAACTGATCAAAGTAAGCCACTTGCTGTTTGGTACCACGTCGTACCGTGCCGCTATCGGGTTCGATTTCGCCGAGAATCAGGCGCAACATGGTGGTCTTACCGGCACCATTGGGACCGATCAAGCCGACCCGGTCACCTCGCATGATACGACCACTGAAATCATCAATGATCTTGCGGCCACCATAGGATTTAGAGACATTAATCAAATCGGCGACCAGCGCGCCGGACGAATCGCCCGCATCAACCCGCATACTGACCTGGCCTTGCTGGTTGCGCCGTGCCGCACGATCGGCCCGCAGTTGATCTAGCCGCTGCACACGGAACTGCGCGCGCGTACGCCGCGCCTCAACGCCTTTGCGAATCCAGACCTCTTCCTGCGCCAGTAGTTTGTCGGCACGCTCTTGCTCTAGCGCTTCTTCATGCAGGCGTTGCGCTTTGCGCTCTTGATATTGACTGAACGAACCGGGGTAACTACTCAGGTGGCCACGATCTAATTCAATAATTCGGGTCGCCAAGCGATCTAGGAAGCGTCGGTCGTGCGTGATAAAAAGCAAGGCCAGGTTACGGACCAACAGCAAATTCTCTAACCAGTCGATCGCGGCGATATCTAAGTGGTTGGTCGGTTCATCGAGCAACAATACATCGGGTTCGCACACCAGCCCGCGCGCTAGTGCCACGCGCTTTTTTTGCCCACCCGAGAGATCATCGATGCAGGCATCCGGATTCAGATGAAACTCGGCAATGACGCGCTCGGCGAGCGCGTTCTGCTGCCAGGCATCGGCAGCCTCAAGTTCATGCTGAATCCGAGCCAATTCGTCTAACGCAGCCGGGCGCTCGGCTTCCGGTATATCGGCCAACCGATGCGACAGGTCATGAAAAGACTTCAACAAGCGGGATTGCTCGCCTAGACCGCCGACCACGGCATCAAACACACTGGCACCCTGCTCGAACTCAGGTTCCTGAGCGACATAGGTGATACGCAGATCCGGTGCTTTCCAGATGGTGCCATCATCGAGCGGTCGCAAACCGGCCACGGCAGCCAGTAACGAGGACTTGCCCGTACCATTACGGCCAATCAGCGCAACCCGCTCTCCGGCATCGATCTGGAATTCGACGTGATCCAGCAACGGTACATCGCCATAAGCCAAGCAACCATTGTTAACGGCGAGTAACGGCATCGGGAATCAGTGCGCCGTCAAACGGCGTAGATCGGCAACGACCTCGGCACTATGTTCAGAAACTGACACGTCGGTATAGACCTGGGCGATGCGGCCATCCGGATCAACGATATAGGTATAACGCCGCGGAAAGCCGGTAATACCCAGGTTCATCCAGGCACCATATTGGCGCGCAAAGGTACCGTCCGTATCGGAGAGCAGCGGAAATGGCAGGTGGAATTTGAGTGCGAAGGCTGCATTATCTGCGGGCTTATCAGCGCTGATACCCACGAGCACCACGCCCATTTCCTGGAAACTGTGCCAGTCATCACGAAACTTGCACGACTGACGCGTACAGCCCGGCGTATCAGCTTTGGGATAAAAATAAATCACCAGCCAACGGCCGCGGTAATCGGTTAACTTATGGTGGACACCGCGCGTATCTCGCAGGTCAAAGACTGGCGCCGGGTCGCCCACCACCGGCAAGGCACCCTCATCGGCCTGGCCACGAGCGTGCGAACGCCAGAACCAGACCCCTAGGCCGATAACGACTAAAATCAGAATGTATTTCATGGGCCAACCCCTCATGAGCACCGTTAGCTGGCGTCCCCGAGTGGAATCGAACCACTAATCTTCCCTTAGGAGGGGAAAGTTATATCCATTTAACTACGGAGACTGCAAGCGGAATTATACCGACTACAGTCTATAATCCTGCGCTTCTCTAATTGCTCAGCTGAACAGCGCACTCCATCTCAAGCAAAGGGTTAGTGTTCGAATCGTCTCGAGGGTAGAAACCTCAATCGGAGCAAAATATGGCCATCTTTCTGACGTATCTATCTATAGCCTCAGAAAATTTCTTGTTACACATGACGCACTACCCTGTCATTTCAGTAAACTGCTCTGATCTTGACTTATTTGTGTTTAGTTATGCCTGATCCCGTTGTTCTATTTTTTATTCTTGGCGTTATAGCCGCTTTAATACGATCGGATCTGAAGATTCCGGGTATTTTATACGAGAGCCTAAGTATTTTTCTGCTGCTGGCGATCGGTTTGAAAGGCGGGGTCGCCCTCTCTAAACATCAACCTGGTGAGCTACTTGTCCCCATCACTATTGTCTTAGCGGCAGCTACCTTAGTACCCATAATCGGCTTTGCAATTGCCCGTTATGTTGGGCAGTACGATCGCGCTAATGCTGGCGCCTTGGCAGCACACTATGGCTCAGTCAGTGTTGTAACCTTTGCCGTGGCATCCAGCTTTCTGATGCGTCAAGCAGTAGAAGCTGAGGACTACATGTCAGTTTTTCTGGTTATTCTGGAGATTCCCGGTCTGTTAATTGGTGTGGCACTTGCCAGAATGGGTGCCTCACAGACCCGATGGCTACCCCTAATTCATGAGATTCTGACCGGCAAAAGCATTATGCTCCTCGTTGGCGGACTGATCATTGGCTATGTTTGCGGTGAAGAGGGGGCGGCCTCAATCACTCCCCTCTTCTTCGGTCTTTTTAAAGGATTACTTGCGATTTTTTTGCTTGAAATGGGGCTTGTAACGGCAGGCCGTGTTGGCGATCTCAAGCGCTCTGGCATATTTCTAGTTAGTTTTGGGGTAATAATGCCACTACTAGGGGCAACGATTGGCCTCCTAACAGCTCTCGGACTTGGGCTCAGCGTAGGAGGATCAACACTTCTGGCAACACTGTTTGCAAGCGCCTCCTACATCGCTGCGCCTGCTGCTGTCCGTATGGCAGTGCCTGAAGCCAACCCGTCGCTTTCAATCGGTGCTAGCTTGGGCGTTACATTTCCATTCAATATCACCATCGGAATACCGCTATATTACGCTGCCAGCCAATGGCTCATTGGAGGCCAATCATGACATCTCGTCTAGTCGTTAGAAAACTGATAACTGTAATCTGTGAAAGCGCTCTGGAACAAGAAGTAACTCAAGCTATATCAAAACTTGGGGCTAGCGGCTATACCGTGAGTGACGCTCGCGGCAAGGGCGCTCATGGCGAACGTGATGCATCATGGCCTGAAAATGCCAATATCCGCGTCGAGGTCTTGTGTGACGAACTCATAGCTAGTCGGATACTCGATTTGTTGGTGGACAAGTACTATACGAATTACACCTTGGTGACGTTTGTAAGTGATGTAGGCGTATTGCGTCCTGGTAAATTTTAATTTTTGGTCACTAAATTAGCATAATTCTATGTTGCGCGTTCTCCTTTTGTGTGAGCGTAGGGTGAAGCTGTGCCAAGTCGGCAATCTCCTTCGCTTCTAAGTTCCAAGACCTCCGTACTGAATTCGGGACAAATTCGGGACAAATCGTAGGCGACATGAAGGGACAAAAGCGACAAAAAGGGAGAGCCCCTCTATATAGATCAATTGGTTATGACATCCGATGGGTCCCCGGGCAAAACTTAGGAGGGGAAAGTTATATCCATTTAACTACGGAGACGACAGCGGTAATTATACCGGCCAGACCGATCGCCATCAGTTTTTACAAATTCAGAGCAGATCACTTTAATCACAACTTACGGATACGATCACTCTTTCTCACACGCTCGTAAAAATTGATTGGCTTTGTCTTAACCCAGTCGACAAAATTTGCAACACGTGGTTCTTCTAGTAACGCATCAATAGAATTGTATGTTTCTGCTAACTCCGCTTCTGTTAGCAGTGCATGAATTTGCTTGTGGCAGACACGGTGAAGAAACAGAGTAATACGCCCACCTTTTGATTTTGGAACCAGATGATGCGCATCCTTCTCCGTATCAGGAATTTCCCTGCTACAAAGCGGACAGATGAGCGGATGAATCCCTTGTGAGAAGGGATGACTATCCTTGATTATTTTTTTCCGAATTCTGCCAATCATAATGTCTAAGAAATAATCAAATTTTCCACCCGAGCTACTAGCTAATCAATGAAGCGGGCGATGTTGGGTAATAAAATTTCAATCGACTTCATGTCGCTATTTAGGCCGAG
Organism: uncultured Dechloromonas sp.; assembly: GCA_937996725.1. Lineage (GTDB taxonomy): Bacteria > Pseudomonadota > Gammaproteobacteria > Burkholderiales > Rhodocyclaceae > Fluviibacter. Next base: position 22,174 of record CALKUR010000173.1, read on the forward strand.
TTGTGCAAAAAGATCTTCAAGACTGTGATGAACATGTTTCATAACCAGCTTATTAGAACATTGCACGGGTAAAATACCCTAGTAAAATACTAGGGCTTGTAGTAAGGTTTGTCCAGGACATTAAAAAATTTTCTAGGGATGCTCTCAGAGTGCCTGCCTACCTTCAGCTCTTCAAAGCAATCATTCTCGGCGTATTTTCGCTGCTGCCTTCGTTAACCATGGCCATTGAAACCCCTAAATACAGAGTGATCTCTCAAGACGGCGAGTTTGAAATTCGTCAGTACGAGCCAAGAATCATCGCTGAGGTATCTGTACCCGGAGATCTAGACACTGCTTCGGGTGAGGGATTTCGTACGCTAGCTGGATTCATATTTGGCAATAACCATACGGTGAATCAGCCTGAAGTTATCGTATCGGCCGAGGAAAGCCACAAAATTTCGATGACGGCACCTGTAACGATCGAGCCAGAAGATGTGGGGGACAAATTCTTCCAATCAAAGCAGTGGCGCGTTGAATTTACGATGCCTAGTCAGTACACCCTTAAAAACCTACCAATACCAAACAATCCAGCAATACATATCAAAGAAATTCCAAGCAGGACTTATGCCGTAGTTCGCTATTCTGGATTAAACACAGAGCATCGGATCAATGAAGAAACACGACGTCTATTTGACTGGATCGATAACCAGAACCTAGACATTAAAGGAACGCCTGAACTAGCCAGATACAACCCACCCTGGACTTTACCTATGCTCCGTCGAAACGAAGTCCTTGTCCCAATCAGATACAAGAATGAATCACGGTAGATCAATCGAGAGGTTTGAAATGAACACAAAAATCACAACCAACAGCATCAATAAAATGGAAGCATTCATATTCGCTAGTCGCTGGCTACAGGCCCCGTTGTATCTCGGTTTAATTGTGGCTCAGGTTGTCTATGTCTACAAATTTCTTAATGAGCTAAAGGATCTGGTCGTTGCAGCATTTATAGATAAAGCAAGCGAAACAACAATAATGCTATCGGTCCTCGGGTTGATCGATGTCGTGATGGTGGCAAACTTGCTCATTATGGTCATCGTTGGTGGCTATGAAACTTTTGTCTCACGCATCAACTTAAAGAACCATCCAGATCAGCCAGAGTGGTTAACCCACATAAATGCTGGTGTTCTTAAAGTCAAACTGGCTACTGCAATCATAGCCATATCATCGATTCACTTACTCAAGACATTTTTTAACGCTGATAACACCAGTGATCACACTATCTTTTGGCAGGTGATTATTCACTCAGTATTTGTATTATCTGCGATTGCCATGGTTTACGTTGAAAAGTTGATGAATCAATCGAATTCAACCAAGCCTGCGCTGGGCTCTCATTGAGACGAATACTGATATTAAGTTCGCCAAGCTACCCTCGGCTGAGCGATAAAGACCAGCCGAAAGACAACGTTCTAAAACGCTAGTGAAGCAAACTCTTTAAGAGAGCTTGCTTCATTTACCTACGAGCTTACAAATATTTGGGGGGATCGTAGGTGACAGGAAGGGACAAAAGCGACAAAACGGGAGTGTCGCTCTATATAGATCGATGGGTTACGCCATCCAAGGGCGCCCGGGAAAACTTAGAAGGGGAAAGTTATATCCATTAAACGACGGAGACGACAGCGGGAATTATACCGCCACCACCTCTGAGACCCGCGACCTGTCGCGATTCTCGGCAGGCAGCCAGCGTCGTGCAAGTACATGTACATCAACCTTGGCGTTTAATCGTGCCGCAAGCAAATAAATTCCTGCTAGCTTGCGGTGCAAAAAGAGGGCATCTATAGGTGGCGTGTGCCAGAAGTCTCGATCCATCGCGAGCGCCATACCCGCCTCATGCATTCTTTTGGCCAATGTGGATGATCCAAAATCATAGAGACCTAGATGACATAACGGTTCGCATGCCATTTCAAAAAGATCCATGACGATTTTTGTCTGTTCTGAACTCATCTCGACGCCGAAATAACCAATTTCCGACGCAGCCTCGTACATTTTTCGACAATTTTTTTCCAGCGCACCAAGCATGAGATCACGGTACCCTGCCGCTATAAATTTCGGAAAATCTCTCGTTGCACCAAAATCCAGTAGGACAAGTTTCTGGGTTTCTCGGTTAAAGCGGTAGTTGGCGAAGTTCGGATCGGATTGGATCACACCAAACTCAAAAATCTCTTTGAGCGCCAATTCAAACAGCTGTTCTGATACTCGGTTCCTGAGCGCCTCTGGTTGATTGGTTAGAGACTCAACCGGGTCGCCATCGACCCAACTCATCGCCAAGATATTTCTGGTTGTAAGATCCGGATAGGGTTTGGGGACAAGAAAATGCGTACCCTGGCCAAGGATCTCAGTGTAGCGCTCCATCCAGGTTTGTTCGGTTTTGTAATCTGCTTCCGCATGAAGCTGCGCTTTCGCTTCTTCAAGGATGCTCTTGATATCGATGGTCGATGGCAAAATCCCCGAGATTCTTAGTAGCGCCGCCACATTATCGACATCGCTATCGATGCTTTCGCGAATACCGGGATATTGCACTTTGATCGCCAGGTCTACGCCATCTGTCGTTGTGGCACGGTGAACCTGGCCAATCGATGCCGCCGCTGTTGGTGTAAAGGTGAATCGAGAGAAGTTCCGGCTCCATTGCGAACCCCACTCCCCCTCAAGAACATTGACCAGTTGGCTCATGGGCATCGATACCGCATCGCTACGCAAACGCGCCAAAACTTCAGCAAGGGCCGGCGGAATGATATCGCCAGCGTCCATGGAAAGTAACTGCCCAACCTTCATCGCCGCGCCCCGAAGCCTAGATAGCTCATCGGCAATGCGCCGTGCATTTGCCGGGGTCAACAGCATGTCAGACAGCGTCGGGATGCTGCCTTTGGACAAACGCCTCGCACCTTCGGCCAGCATGCCACCGGCGACCGTAGATGCCATAACGCCCAGTCGGGATAACCTCGAAATACGACCGGCAGGGACTGGTCGCTCGAGATTGTTTTTCTTAGATTCTGCCATTTGCACTATCGGCGTTTCCAGCAGGTCACCTGTGAAATTGTGTGCTGGAATTTTCGGCCAGTTTCCCGAATAACGAACGGCACATCTCGTGGTTGGCCAAATGGCACAAAGTCGGCCGCGAGGTTTTCTGCTAATGCATCATAGGTCGTATATCGTTCCCCAGCTTTTTTGTAACCACCTAACCATTTCGATCGCGGGGTATGCTCTTCCAGCCAGGTATACGGTGAGGCGACGACAAGCACACCTCCGGAGACGATTCGAGAACCAATATCAGCAAGAAATTTATCCGGATCGTAGAGCCGGTCGATTAGGTTGGCAGCAACCACCAGGTCATAGTCACAGTGTAAATCCTTGAGATTACAGGCGTCTCCCTGCCAGAAACTGACGTTTGACACGCACGCATCCAAACCCAGCTGCACCAGACTGACTTCACGGAAAGACTGCAGATCTCCCTCATCCGTTAATGCGTAGCGAATCAATCCCTGATTAACAAGTTCGTCGGCAAGGTTAATAAACCGTGCAGAGAAATCGATTCCCGTCACATCGTCAAAACCACCTCGGGCAAGCTCGAAGCTGGTGCGTCCTACTGCACAACCGATATCGAGGGCACGATGCCGAGGCTGATCCTGCATGGCTTCGAGCGCAATATGCGCGATGGCTTCGGGGAAGTTGGGCACATCAAAGTAGCTCCGGCCATAGTGAAATTCGGCATACTGCGCGAGCAAGGTGTCATCTTCATAATGCGAGGCAACTGGGGCAGTAGGCGATGCCCCAACCACGTAACGGAAACCGGCATTCTGGAAAAAATGGCGGCGAAATGCATAGCGCGATGCACGCAACGCCTCATTGCCACATGAGGCCCAACTACCGCCCTTGATGAGGTTATGACGTTGGTCAAACGTCGGAATTGAGAAGTCGTCATAGAACCGATGCGCTTCGAACCCTGCGTAGGGATAAATGGGCGTACATGTCCACTGCCAGACATTGCCAACCACATCGCAAAAATCACCGTGTTTGAATTGATCAACGGGTACGGAACTGCTCCCACCCATGAGCCTTCTCTGGGCGGGTGTTTCAGTCGTAATTCCACTGATATCGTAGAGCCTGGCCCATTCATCTTCGGTCGGTAGACGAAACGCCTGCCCAGTCTGTGCAGATTTCCAAGCACAGAAGGCAACAGCTTCGTGATTGTTGACCTCAACCGGCCAATGCCATGGCATATCGACCTCCTGGCACATCAGGCGGAGCCCCCAACCGGACTGCCGCGGGCACCAGAAGGTTGGATGCTGGGCAGCGGTGTAATTACACCAGTCCCACCCCTCTTCGCTCCAGTATGAGGGATTTGCATACCCGCCGGATTCGACAAAGGGGTAGAACTCGGCATTCGAGACAAGTAGGCGACCCGCCAGAAAAGCGCTGACCTCGGCCGAATGCTGCCCGTACTCATTATCCCAGCCGTAGCGACGCATATCCCCTTGGTCGGTACAGGAGTTCTGGTGGGGGTTACCCTTGCCCAGCTTCACCAAACCCGCCGGGACATCTACCAGAGAATTTTTGGGCGCTGCATTGACCGGACATGGAAATACGGATGCAGACTCCCAAGCGGGTTGTAACCGCACGAGCTCCAGTTTGTGCTGGCGTATGAGTACGGTGGAGGTTTCCAGGTGGATGAGTTCATGCTCAATCCCCATCAGGATCGCCCACCAGGGGTTATCCCAACCAAACGGCTCGACAAATGGCGCTTCGGCAATAATTCTTGTCACTAGCGCTCGTACTTTATCCCGATAAGCCCTGACCTCGCCAACTGTGGGCCAGTCGTAGTGGGCGTCATTGAGATCATCCCAGCGCATCTCATCAACACCGACCGCAAAGATGGCTTCAAAGCGGGGATTAATTCGCTCTGGAATCAGCTTGGCGATCAGTAATTTATTAACAAAGAAGGTCGCCGTGTGTCCGAAATAAAATATCAGCGGATGCCGAAGCGGAATTGGTTTATCGAAGTAGGCCTGATCGCCATTCAGGCACTCAAACAACGACTCATACGTATCGAAAGACTTCGTAAAGTACTCGAGTAACGCCTGACGTAACTCATGTTCATCCAGACCACACCAATCCGGTGAGACCGGAAATGGTTTTTGTAAAGGTGCGTTAACGGACGCACACATATCGGACGTCCGGGTTTCTAGCATGATTACGATTCGATTTTCGGCATTTCCGGCTTTTCAGCCAGCGCCTTTCGCACCTTTGGCGGTAGAAGTAAATAGGTTAATACGCTAGATCCCGTACAGATCAACCAGAAAAACAGGAAACCCAGCGAGTATGTCGTGGTTACTGAGAACTTCACAGGCTCCCCCATCCAATAGAGCTCCTGCGGATCAGCGATAGCGAAAAAACCGAACTCTGCAATCGCCGCAGATAGAAATGCGGGCCATAGAATCCAAATCATTGATCTCATAAGAACTCCTCCGGGTTTTTAGCCGATTACGGGCAACAGCGTGCCCACAAATAATGACAGGATTGCTACTAGGGTGAGCCGGATGCGCAGTGGCAAATACCACACAGGCCATTCAATTTTGCGGGCCAGGATTGCATCCCGCCAGTACTGCAGAAAAAAGCCCAGAATAAGCACAAGTGCCGCGATAACCGGAGAGAGGATGTAGGTGATCCACCCCAAAAGGGATGGCACGACACTCCAGACATAGCAACGCCGGCGATCCTGATCACTCAGACTTGTGGCCATCATTGCCACACCCCAGTGAATCGCACCAACGAAGCTGAGGATCACTGCACCATAAAGTAACAACGCGCCACGATACAGAAATCCATGGGCTGGCTCGATATTGGCCAGAACCGCGAGACCAACGAAGGGAATCAACCCGCCATAACCAAGTATTTGAACCGTGACTGGGATCGATGACTGTTTCATGCTTGCTCCTACTTCACCAGCGGCCGAATGCCAGTGAAGCCGGCATCGACCGACCAGACTTGGGCAGTGACACGTCCACTCCGGTTTGACATCAACCAGGCCATTAACTCGGCTAATTCCGTGGTGCTGCCAATCCCAGGCAGTGGATATTGTCTTGCTGCGGCACTTCGTTGTGCTTCGGTAGCCAGTATCTTTGCAGTGGCTGGTGATTCCATAATGCCAGGTGCCACAACGTTAACGCGAATGCCATACGGTGCATAGGTTGCTGCTGTGCCACGCGCTAGACCCTCGACCCCTGCTTTGGCAGCAGCGACGGCTTCATGGTTGGGCGTTCCGATCTGTGCCGCGACTGAAGAAACCAAGACCGCACTACCGGGAAGATTATGCTGGCGTAGGTTACCGACAAAGGCACCCATGGCATGAAACGCGCTGGTCAAGTTGGCCTCGATCGAATCGTTGAAGTCCGCCTCGCTGAGCCGGTGAAGTGCACCGAGCCTGATATTACCGACACAATGTGCGAATGCCTGCGGAATCAATCCTTGCGCATTGGCGTTTTCAATAATTTTCTTGGCGCCTTCTGCGGTCGCACAATCGGCGCAGATCTGGAGATGACGATCACCAAAAGCTTCTCTCAGTCGTTCACGATCTCTGCTGGTGACGATGAGCTCCCAACCTTCTGCTGCCAGGTACTCTGCAAGAGATTGGCCTAACCCGCCAGCCGCACCTGTGATTAGTGCAATTTTATTCATTTCCACCTCCTGAATATCGGCCTTTCCAGTCATTGACCAAACTAGGAACCCCTGCGATATTCGTCAGCACAACCACGTTAGGCAGGCTGACACGTTTCTGGTTGAGTGCTGCGCCGCCGGCCCAGATTGATATAGGCTCAGGCAGAAGCTCGCGAAACTGCTTCAAGTCTTTGAGGACATTGCGCGATGGGTAAGCTGCACTAAAGGACACGGCAACCACGTCGTATCGCCCGTCTACCGCGTATTTGGCGATGTCCGACAGGGGAATTCGTGTCCCCAATGATGTGCAATGTGCGCCTTCGGAAACACACATCGCTTCCACCATCAGGATGCCAAGACAGTGCTCTTCGTCGGGAAATGTCGTAAATAAGATGCGCGGTGCCGAAGCCGGGGAATCCTGCGAATGAATGGCGTGCCGAATCACGTTTTGAACCTGTTCGGTATACAGGTGCTCTTCGGGCACGGTGAGATCACCCCGAATCCAGTAGTCGCCGACAATGGCATTCATGGGCACAACCGTTTCTGCAATGAACTTCTGGAGCCCATCCCTGACCAGTATGTGGTTGAGGGTCTCGCGCAATTCACGACTACGATGCATGCGTAAGAGTTTTACCAGACTCAGACAGAGGGCATGCCGCCTAGGATCCACCGGTTGGCTGCTGTGATTATCAAGCAGGAGATGGAGTTCGGAGAGATCAAGCCCCAGAACCTTGCCTGGCCGCATGCCTTTATCGAGTAAGCGTCGAATCACCCTCAACCGCTCAACCTGATCAAAGGGGTAAAGGCGATCGCCTAGTTCATCCCGTTGCGGCTTCGGGAAGAGATAGCGCCGCTCCCATACGCGCAGGGTGTCTTTGCCAATGCCGGTGTCTCGTTCGACATCGGCAATACGCATCGGGGGTTCAATCTCTTGAATATTCATTTGTCCTGGACAAAGTGTTGACACGGGTCATTTTAAGGGATAATTTGTAAACGTAAAGCATTTTGTCCAAGACAAACATGAAAATTTCACCATCCCTGCTCAAACCCGCCGTCATGGGTGTTTTGCTATCCGGTGCCCTAGCCGCTGGCGTGCCCTCGGCCAAAGGCGCTGATATGACCCCACCTAAAGGCAGTGTCTCTGCTACAAAAACCTGTCCATCGCTGCTGCAAGGGACTTATCCGAAACTGCAGGACGATTCTCCGCAGTCGCTCTGCCAATTTTCAGGTCAGGTCATCCTTGTCGTTAATACGGCCAGTTACTGCGGCTTTACTCGCCAGTACGATGGTCTGGAGCGTCTCTATGACCGTTATAAAGGCCAGGGCTTTGTCGTTCTGGGCTTCCCATCCAATGATTTTGGCCAACAGGAACCGGACAGCAACAAGAAGATTGCGGATTTCTGTCGCAATACCTACGGGATCAAGTTCCCGATGTTTGCCAAATCCAGCGTTCGCGGCACTGATGCCAACCCGCTGTTCAAACAACTGACAAAACTGACCGGTGATGCGCCCAGCTGGAATTTCCACAAGTACCTCATCAGCCGTGACGGAAACCAGGTTCTGAGCTTTGGAAGTCAGATCGCGCCCGAGAGTAAAACCATGACTGAAGCTATCGAGAAGATGCTTAACAGCGCACGTTAAAACAAGACTAACCCTCGATCTAATAACAGCGCCAACCCCAATCCCAACATCGAGAAAACCATCATGAACGCACCTGAAAAACAACTGCACAATTTGATATTGCCGGACGTACAAGGTACCCCCGACCATAGAGACGTTGCCATCAATCACGTGGGTGTGCGCGGGCTGCGCTACCCACTTCGCCTGGTTGATGCCGCGGGCGAAGCCCATGCCACGGTCGCCACCGTGACGATGACCGTCGGCCTACCACCCACCGTGAAAGGGACACACATGTCCCGCTTTGTTGAAATCATGGAGGCACAAGATGCACCTCTAACGATCATTGATATGAAAGCGCTGTTTAACCGTATGCGTCAGCGACTGGATGCCAAGAGCGGACGCGTCGAGTTCGAATTTCCTTACTTCATCCGGAAGCAGGCACCGGTTTCCGGTGTGACCAGCCTGATCGATATCGATGCAGGCATCACGCTGAGTGGTGATAACCAAGGACAAACCGATGTCACGCTTAAGGTGGTCGTACCGGTGACAAGCCTTTGCCCCTGCTCCAAGGAAATCTCTAACTATGGCGCCCATAATCAGCGTTCACACATCACGATTCATGCAACGTTGAAGAATGATGCTGCGCTCAATCTTGAAGACTTGGTTCGGATGGCTGAAGAAGAGGCCTCTTGCGAAGTCTTTGGCTTGCTCAAACGCCCCGATGAAAAGTGGGTCACTGAGCGTGCGTACGACAATCCCAAGTTTGTTGAAGACCTGGTGCGCGATATTGCGTTAAGGCTTAAAGGTCAGTCTCGTATCACTTATTGGTCAGTCAGCTCTGAAAACTTCGAGTCGATCCACAACCATTCTGCCTACGCCTTGATCGAAGGCAGCAACCTCTAAGAACCTTTGTCATGCGCCAAAAAATCGCCATCATCGGCAGCGGTATCTCTGGACTAGGTGCCGCCTATCTGCTCAGCC
>CALKUR010000174.1 GCA_937996725.1 uncultured Dechloromonas sp.
CGGAAAAATTCCAGCAATTGGCTAATCAGTGGGTACGCGGTGCCATTAGCGTGGCAAGCGGACTTCGCTAATTTTTAGATCCTGTAGAACCGAGCATGAAACTTAAAGCCTGCGTTTTAGGATTTGCGCTGAGCCTCATCCCACCGCTTGGTTTGGCCGATGACACCATTAAACACGCCTACCCGGATATTCCCGGGGTCAAGGCTGATGTGTTGATCAAAACCACGCAATCATGGAATGGCTCCACGCTTCCGGAGTACGGCAATGGTCAGCCGGAGATCACCATTATTAGGTATCGCTTTGCCCCGGGCGCGACCCTACCCATGCACATGCACCCCGTGATCAACGCCGGTGTCTTGCTCAAAGGTGCGCTGATTGTAACCACCAAAACGGGTCAGAAAATCGAACTCAAAGCCGGCGACCCCCTGGTGGAACTCTTTAAAGAATGGCACTCCGGACTGAACCCCGGGAAGGAACCGGTTGATTTGATCGTGGTCTATGCGGGCACGGTAGGCACGCCGCTGGTCATACGTGAACAATAACGTTACCGGCACAACCCCAAAAGCAAAAGGCCTCTAAGTCTTTCAACTTAAAGGCCTTTTTAATTTGGCGGAGAGGGTGGGATTCGAACCCACGGTACCTTGCAGTACGCCTGATTTCGAGTCAGGTACATTCGACCACTCTGCCACCTCTCCGAGCCCGAAATTGTAGCACGATCCGGCCGCCTGTCCAGCTGGTGGACGGCCCCGGTCATGCTAAAGTGGGACGTTGCCGTTAGGAGAAGGTTGACTCAATGTCGCTCCCGGAAGCATCCCCCGCCGAAAAGCATCCCCGCCTGGCAGCGATTGCCCGACGGGCGCGGGAGGTTTTGCGCCGGATCAATGCGGCACCGCGTTGGCTACTCTGGATCAAAGCGGCACTGCTGGTACTGGCCCTAATATCGGGTGCCTTATATCTGTTACCGCACATCCAGCCGCTCAGCTTGTCCCGTGAACTGGTGGTCGGCACGCGCGCAACGCTGACGAGCTTTAACAAAGAGAACACGAACGATGAATCCGGCAAGGCCATCGTGCTTGAAACGGGCTTTGATCACGACTTGGTCACCGCGTTTGCGCAATCACTTGGCAAGAAGGTGCGCTTTGTGGTGGCCGACGACGAGCAGGCCTTACACCAATTGCTGGAACGGGGCGAAATCCATATGGCGGCTGCCTGGCTGACCCGCCGGTTTGTCGAGGCACCTACCAGTCGCAACCTCACCGGGGCCGATGATGAACAGAAGCCGCAAGCCTCACTGCTGATTGCCTCACGCCCTTATGCGCATGATGCGCTGGTACTGGTGCAACCGGCGGCTTCGATCCCAATCACTCGGCTGACACAGCTTCACGATCAGGATGTGCACACGCTGCCGGCCAATAGTTATGAACTCTGGCTAGCATCTCTGGCGAAACAGAAGATCACGCCCCGGCTGGAGATGCATGACAACTGGTCTGAGAACGATCTGTTACAGGCCCTGAGCAAGAACAAGATCAAACTAGCCATTGTGCCGGGTGCCGCCTATCGGATTGGTCTGAATTACACACGGGGCATTGATAGCACACTGGATGTGGGCCCGGAAGAAGAGATCGTCTGGGCATTCCCCAAGCGGAACGGTGAAGCGCTGGCACTGCAAGCCAACCAGTTTCTGAATACTGCAGAGAAAGACGGCACCCTGCGTCAATTGCGCGACCGTTACTTCGGCGCGGTGAACCGATTGCAGGAAGCCGACCGCAGCGATTTTTTGGCCAAGGTGAAGACCCGTTTGCCGCAGTACCTATCGCAGTTCAAGCGCGCCCAGACCGCCAGCGGTTACGACTGGCGCCTACTAGCGGCGCTGGCCTATCAGGAGTCGAAGTGGGATGCCAACGCCGTGAGTAAAACCGGCGTTCGTGGCCTGATGATGCTCACGGGCGATACAGCCGACCGACTGGGTGTACGCAACCGGCTCGACCCGTATGAAAGCATCATGGGCGGGGCGCGCTATATGGATTATCTACGCGATGAGATCCCTGCCTCGGTACCCGAACCGGATCGCACCTGGATGGCGATTGCTTCGTACAACGTCGGCCCGAACCAGATGGAGGCGGCGCGTAAAGGGACCAAGTCGATGGGATTGAATCCGGATTCCTGGGCGGACGTCAAAAAGGCACTGCCACAACTGGGGCAAACGAAGGGCGGCGTGAAGATTCGTGGTGGCGAAGCCGTGGTGACTGCCGAGAACGTGCGGATGTACTACGCGATTTTGTCGCGTCTCTATCCGTCATCGACGGGGATTGCCTTATCGGCACCGACCCGCACCTACGGGATCAGCGCGCCGCTGAAGCCCGCATCAAACTTGCACTAAAATCCTCTAGGCAGTCGCCGATATTACTTTGAGGCCGCCCATGTAGGGCTGCAAGACTTCGGGCACCCGGACGCTGCCATCAGCCTGCTGGTAGTTCTCCAGAATCGCCACCAGCGTACGGCCCACGGCCAGACCAGAGCCGTTGAGTGTGTGCGCCAGTTCGGGTTTGCCTTGAGCATTGCGGAAACGTGCCTGCATGCGGCGCGCCTGGAAGGCGCCGAAGTTTGAGCAGCTGGAGATCTCACGATAGGTGTTCTGCGCCGGTAGCCAGACTTCTAGGTCATAGGTTTTCTGCGACGAGAAGCCCATATCGCCGGTACAAAGCACGATACGGCGGTACGGCAAGCTGAGTTGCTCAAGAATCGTTTCAGCATGACGCGTCAGATCTTCATGGGCTTGTGCCGAAACTTCCGGGTCAACGACCTGCACGAGCTCGACTTTGTCGAACTGATGCTGACGGATGAGGCCGCGCACATCACGACCACCCGAGCCTGCTTCCGAACGGAAGCACGGCGTATGACACACCCACTTCAGCGGCAGCTGTTCTGCCGGCGTGATGGTATCGCGCACGATATTGGTCACAGGCACTTCTGCCGTCGGGATAAGGTAATACGGCTCCGCGTCGCCGCGTGGCACTTGAAATAGATCTTCGGCAAACTTCGGCAGCTGGCCGGTGCCGTAGAGACTGTCGCTGTTCACGAGGTACGGCGCGTAAAGCTCAGTGTAACCGTGAGCTGCGCTATGCGTATCCAGCATGAACTGGGCCAGTGCCCGATGCAACCGGGCAATGGGACCCTGCAACACGACAAAGCGTGATCCGGCGATCTTAGCGGCCGTTTCGAAATCCATGCCGTTCAAGCCGGCACCGATATCCACGTGATCTTTGACTTCAAAATCAAATGCGGGAATATCGCCCCAGCGTTTGATCTCAACGTTGTCATTTTCATCAGCGCCAACGGGGACATCTTCACCCGGCAGGTTCGGCAGCGCTGAGGTAAACGCAGTAATTTCTTCGAGCAATACGGCGAGACGTGCTTCCGAGGCTTTGAGTTCATCGCCAAGCTTGCCGACTTCGGCCATGACGGCGCCGGCGTCTTCACCCTTGCCCTTGAGCATGCCGATTTGCTTCGACAGACTATTACGTTGGGCTTGCAGATCCTGCGTGCGCTGTTGCAGGGTTTTACGCTCGGCCTCCAGTGCATTGAAGGGCGCGAAATCAATGTCGCCACCACGTGTGGCCAAACGACGAGCGACTTCTTCTGGTTGCGTGCGGAGCAGCTGGATATCAAGCATTTCGGTCTAACTCTCTTAACTGGGCTAATCGTTCACGGATGCGTGCCTCGAGACCGCGATCCACCGGCTGGTACCAGGAAATGTCTTCCATACCTTCCGGGAAGTAATTCACACCGGCGGCATAAGCGCCGGTCTCGTCATGCGCGTGCCGGTAACCGGCACCATGCCCGAGATCCTTCATGAGGCGGGTCGGTGCATTACGCAGATGCATGGGCACCGGACGGGATTCGTCATTGCTCACAAAGGCGCGGGCTTGATTATACGCGCGGTAAGCGGCGTCCGACTTGGCGGTCGACGCCAGATACAGCACCGCATTGGCTAACGCCAGCTCGCCTTCCGGCGAACCTAAGCGTTCATAGGTCTCGGCTGCTTGCAGTGCAATCTGTGCACCACGGGGATCGGCCAGACCGATGTCTTCCCAGGCCATGCGCACGATGCGGCGCGCCAGATAGCGCGGATCAGCACCACCGTCGAGCATGCGGACAAACCAGTACAACGCCGCATCCGGGTTGGAACCCCGGACCGATTTGTGCAGCGCCGAGATCTGGTCGTAAAACGCAGCACCACCCTTATCAAAGCGACGGAGATTCTGGGCGAGCGTATTGGCGACAAAATCCGCATCAATCTCAGTGGCACCGGCCGCACTGGCAGCGGCCAGGGTCTGCTCAATAAGATTGAGGAGCTTGCGGGCATCGCCATCGGCGACGCCGATGAGGCGTGCTTTGGCATCTTCGGTGATTTGCGCATGCGGCAACTCGGCCATGGCGCGATCGAATAATTCGCCCAGCTCATCGGTATTAAGGGACTTGAGCACGTACACGGCTGCCCGCGACAAGAGCGCCGCATTCACTTCGAAAGACGGGTTCTCGGTGGTGGCCCCGATGAAGGTGACGAGGCCAGATTCCACGTGTGGTAAAAACGCATCCTGCTGGCTCTTGTTGAAGCGATGGACTTCGTCGACAAAGAGAATCGTCCGGCGGCCGGCTTGTCGTGCTTTCTCGGCAAAGGCGATGGCTTCGCGGATTTCTTTCACACCGGCCAGTACTGCTGACAGTGCAATAAACTCGGCATCGCACTTTGAGGCCACCAGACGGGCAAGCGTGGTCTTGCCGGTGCCCGGCGGGCCCCAGAAGATCATCGAATGCGGGTTGCCGCTTTCGAGGACCAGGCGCAGCGGCTTACCGGTCCCCAATAAATGACTTTGGCCAACGACACGCTCTAGGCTTTGGGGACGTAGCTTTTCGGGAAGCGGGGCGTAGACCGATGGCGCGGCGGTCGCCGAATGCGCAATGCCGGAATCGTCAGGCGCGCCGCTGAACAGGTCCACAATCAAGATCCATGATTACTGCTTGAGAATATCGACGCCCGCCGGCGGGCTAAAGCGAAACTGGCTGGCAGCAACATCGCCGTTACGGACAACGTTGCTAAAAATCAGCGTGGTGACTTGGCCAAAACTGTCTTCCAGAATCATGCCTTTGAGTTCGTTGCCCGAGAGGCCAATGCGAATACGCGTAAAGCCGGTGTCGTTCTGCTTGGGTTCGGCAACGACCCATTGTGCACCACCATGCTCGCCATCGGCCTTGAGTATGAAGCGTTGATCCACATTGTTATCACCGGCCAGCAATGCCGCGGGTGAGCCACCCAGTGCTTTGTCGGACTTCCGCACGATGACCTGTTTGAGCTCAGGGTCGTATAGCCAGATGCGGCTTCCATCACCCACCATCAATTGCTGATACGGCTTGGCAATGGCCCAACGAAATTTACCGGGACGACTGATCGCCATCGTGCCCTGACTCTTACCACCGGTAAAACCACCGGACGAGGTTTGAGAAAAATCGGCCTTGAGGGTATGCGTTTCCTGGAGCCAGGCTTTGAGGTCTGTGACGGTATCGGCACATACCGTGCCGGCGAAGGTCAATCCCAGCGCCAGCAGGCAGCCCTGAACAAGCTGTTTTGCGCGCAAGGCTAATAACATCGCTTATTCGTCGCCTGAACGGCTAGGCGCGAGCACTTCACGACCACCGCGACCATCCATCGATGAAACGAGACCTGCTTTTTCCATGGCTTCGATCAGCCGGGCCGAGCGGTTATAACCGATACGCAGATGACGCTGCACCAGCGAGATGGAAGCACGACGATTCTTAAGGACGATTTCAACGGCTTGGTCGTAGAGCGGGTCGGCTTCGGTATCGCTATCGCCACCCTCGCCGCCTTCCCCTTCGCCATCGACCACACCGGTGAGAATGCCTTCTTCGTATTCCGGCGCGCCCATCTGCTTGAGATAGTCGACGACACGATGCACTTCTTCATCGGCAACAAAAGCGCCATGGACACGCTGCGGATAGCCGGTGCCTGGCGGCAGGTAGAGCATGTCACCCTGCCCCAGCAGCGCTTCCGCACCCATCTGGTCCAGAATGGTGCGGGAGTCAATTTTGCTCGAGACCTGGAAGGCGATACGCGTTGGAATGTTGGCCTTGATCAGACCCGTAATGACATCTACGCTGGGGCGCTGCGTCGCCAGTATCAGGTGAATGCCGGCCGCACGGGCTTTCTGCGCAAGACGGGCAATGAGTTCTTCGACCTTCTTACCAGCGACCATCATGAGGTCGGCGAGCTCGTCGATCACCACCACAATATGCGGCATCGAGCGCAATGGCTCGGGCGACTCAGGCGTGAGCGTTAGCGGATTCGGAATCGGCTCGCCTTTTTCGGCGGCCTTCTGGATATGTTCATTGGCGCTGGCCAGATTACGCACGCCCAGCTTGGACATGACCTTGTAACGGCGCTCCATCTCGGCCACACACCAGCTGAGCGCATTGGCGGCCTGACGCATATCGGTGACTACTGGCGCGAGCAGATGCGGGATGCCTTCATAGATCGACAGTTCCAGCATCTTGGGGTCGACCAGAATCAAGCGCACCGAATCCGGCTCAGCCTTGTAGAGCATCGACAGAATCATGGCGTTCACGCCGACCGACTTACCGGAACCTGTCGTACCGGCAACCAGTAAGTGCGGCATCTTGGCCAGGTCAGCGACGATGGGCTGGCCACCGATGTCTTTACCCAGGGCCACGGTCAGCGGCGAGCTCATGTTGTGATACGGACGCGATGAGAGAATCTCCGACAGACGCACGGTCTGACGTTTCGGGTTCGGCAGTTCAAGCGCCATGCAGGATTTGCCCGGCACTGTTTCAACGACGCGTACCGAGACCAGCGCCAGTGCACGTGCCAAATCGCGCGCCAAATTCACAATCTGCGAGCCTTTGACGCCGACGGCGGGTTCGATTTCGTAACGTGTAATCACCGGGCCCGGATAAGCAGCGATGACTTTGACTTCGACGCCAAAGTCGCCCAGACGGGTTTCAATAAGACGCGAGGTGAACTGCAATGTCTCTTCCGTCGGCATATCCGTCGGCGGAAGAGCGGCATCCAGCAAACTGAGTGGTGGCAATGTACCGCCCACGATCGCTTCCGGAAACAGCGGTGCCTGCTTCTCACGCTCTTTACGTTGGGCCGCTTTGCGCGAGACGGGTGCTACAGCCGGTGCAGCCTGCTCGATAAACACGGGTTCCATTGGCTCAGCACGTTTCTGTTCGACGGTGGCTTCGCGCTGTTGGGCGACTTCTTTACCGATCCGGCGATCCTGCCAGCTCTCGACCGCCCGGCCGCCACCGCCGACAGCGCCCTCAAGAAACGCACCGAGTCGCTCAAACAGGCTCATCCAGGGAAGGCCGCTGAACGCGCGCCAGCTCAACAGCAGCAAGGCGGCCACAATGAGTGTGGCACCAGTAAAACCGAAGGCCTGGCCAATCAGTAACGCCAGGCCCTGCCCGACCACGCCACCCGGCCCCATCGGCAAAGTCGTACCACCCGTATGAAAGCGCAGCGCGGCAAAAACCGACAAGCTCAACAGCAGTGCCAGAAAACCGCCCATGGTCAACCAAAGCGGACGAGATTCCACCTCTGTGGCTTCGCTCAGGGCGCGCCGTCGGGCACCCCAGCCAATCAGAATGAGCACGAGGGGCAGCAGCGCCCATAACCAGGCAGCAGCGCCGAATAGGTAAAACAGCAAATCAGAGGCCCAAGCGCCGAAGCGGCCCATCGGGTTGGTGACCTGAATACCCCGGCCGGCATGCGACCAGGCGGGATCAGCCGGGTTATAGCCTCCTAGCGCCAGCACGGTCACCAGGGCGACGAAGCCCAGGATAGCCCAGCGCGCTTCCTGCATCAGGGCGCGAATGCGTTCCGGCAGAGTCCGGGGGCCTTCGATACGTTGGGTCAGGGGACGCGAATACGGACGATTCATAGAGGCAGAGTGTCAACACAGCCCAAGAGCCATTCCGACTGCCGGAAATCGCCCGCGAGACTGCTGAAGCGGTAGGTAGGGATTATAATCCCTGTCGTTAATGATTTACCGGACATCCCTGCGGATGTCCTTTCTTATTCAGGAGTTGTCATGTCTGCCGCCACCCGCCACATTCCCCTGTTGATCCTCGGTTCCGGCCCGGCCGGCTACACCTCGGCCATCTACGCCGCACGCGCCAACCTGAAGCCGGTGCTGATCACGGGCCTGGCCCAGGGTGGCCAACTGATGACCACGACGGAGGTCGACAACTGGCCAGCCGACGTGAATGGTGTCATGGGTCCGGAACTGATGGCCCGTTTCGAGCAACACGCCAGCCGTTTCGAGACCGAAATGGTCTTCGACCATATCCATACCGTCAAACTCGGCCAGCGGCCCTTCGAACTGGAAGGCGACGCCGGCAAATACACTTGCGACGCACTGATTATTGCTACCGGTGCTTCGGCCATGTATCTGGGTCTGCCGTCGGAAGAAAAATTCGCGGGTCGCGGCGTGTCAGCCTGCGCCACCTGCGACGGTTTCTTCTATCGCAACCAGGAAGTCGCCGTGGTCGGCGGCGGCAACACGGCCGTTGAAGAAGCCCTGTATCTGGCCAATATCGCCAGCAAGGTCACCCTGATCCACCGCCGCGACAAATTCCGCGCCGAAAAGATCATGGTCGACAAACTGTACAAGCGTGTCGAAGAAGGCAAGATTGCTCTGGAACTGAATTCGACGCTGGACGAGGTGCTGGGTGACAACACCGGCGTGACCGGCGTGCGCATCAAAGCCGCTGATGGCGCGACCAAAGACAAAGAACTTCGTGGCGTTTTCATCGCCATCGGCCACAAGCCGAACACCGATATGTTCGCAGGTCAGCTCGACATGGAAAACGGCTACATCATCACCCGCACGGGCACCGAAGGCTTCGCCACGGCCACCAGCGTACCGGGCGTGTTCGCCGCCGGCGATGTACAGGACCACAATTACCGTCAGGCCATTACCTCGGCCGGCACGGGTTGCATGGCCGCGCTTGATTCCGAGCGCTTCCTCGATAGCCTGGCGCAGGGACTCGATGTCGCCCTGCGTGCCTGGCAGCCCACCAAGTAAGCTGCGGAGCGTCACGTGCCCCGTCGCTGGACACTGGGGGTCTTTGGGCTGCTGGTACTTTCCGTCGTTCTGGGTCAGATCTACCGACAGCCGCTGCTGAATCTACTCGGCGCGTCAGAAAACGAGACGCAGGTCACGCCGCCACCGTGCGACTTAAACCAGTCTTCATGCCTGCTGGCGATCATCACACCCGTCGCTTCCGAAGCGCCCTGGCGCTTTGCCATCACCCCTCGGCCGATTCCCGTCAGCACGCCATTGACATTGACGCTCACGCCGCCGGCGCAAATTTTGCCCAGCAATCAACCCAGCAGCGTCTGGGTCGATCTGACGGGTGACAGCATGGACATGGGGCTCATTCGCGTGGCGTTAACGCCCATGCCCGATGGCCATTGGGAAGGCACCAGCAGCATCCCGGTCTGTGTCACCGGCCGCATGCGCTGGCGCGCACGCCTACATATGCAACTTGAACAGACACGCTTACAGGCCGATTGGACCTTTGAGGCACCGACCACCGCCAATGCGCACTCAGGGTCAAAGTGATGAAGGTCGCCACCTGGAACGTCAACTCGCTCAACGTGCGCCTGCCGCATTTGCTGGATTGGTTGGCGGCCGAGCAACCGGATGTTGTGGGGCTACAAGAACTGAAATGCGAAGACGCCAAGTTTCCGCTTGAGGCGATTCGCACAGCTGGTTATGACGCTGTGTTTGCTGGACAAAAAACCTATAACGGTGTCGCCATTCTGTCGCGCACACCGGTCACTGAGGTACAACGCGGCATTCCGGGATTTGAGGATCCGCAACAACGTGTGATTGCCGCAACCGTCAGTGGCGTGCGCGTCGTCAACGCGTACTTTCCTAATGGACAAGCACCGGGTACAGAAAAGTTTGCCTACAAGCTGGATTGGTTAACGCATCTGACCGCGTGGCTACAAACCGAGCTTGCGAGTTTCCCGCAGCTCTGTCTGATCGGCGATTACAACATCGCGCCGACGGATGCCGATGCGCACCCCGATTGGAAAGAAGCCATTCATGTTTCACCGCCCGAACGTGCAGCCTTTGCTGCCCTGGAAGCGTTGGGCCTAAGCGATGTATTCCGCAAGTTCGAACAGCCGGAGAAAAGTTTTTCCTGGTGGGACTACCGGATGAATGCGTTCCGCCGCAACTTTGGCCTGCGCATTGATCACATACTCGCAAGCGCTACACTGGCG
Organism: uncultured Dechloromonas sp.; assembly: GCA_937996725.1. Classification (GTDB taxonomy): domain Bacteria; phylum Pseudomonadota; class Gammaproteobacteria; order Burkholderiales; family Rhodocyclaceae; genus Fluviibacter. The sequence continues at coordinate 10,334 of CALKUR010000174.1, forward strand.
GATCGCTGTACCGCATGCGTGATCGATAAATCGACCCGGGTACTAGAACGCCCGTCTGACCACACACCGGTGATTGCCAGCTTCAGTTAAATGACGTGGTGCTTAAGCCAACTGATGGGTGAGCGCCACAAAGTCGGCTTCGCTCAATTGCTCGGCGCGCTCTGTCGGATCAACGCCCGCTGCGGCAATCTGGTCAGCACTCATCAGCGGCTTCAGGGTATTGCGTACCATCTTACGACGCTGAGAAAAGGCTGCGTTGACGACGGCACGCAGTTTCGTTTCATCGACTGACAAGCGTTCGACTGCCGGCTTGGGAATCATGCGCACTACGGCCGAGTTAACCTTGGGGGCCGGATCAAAGGACTCCGGTGGCACATCGAGCAAGGGTTCCAGGTAACAGTAACGCTGCAGCATCACCGATAGTCGACTGCGGTCAGCATCGCCTGGGGCGGCCACCATACGATCGACGACTTCTTTCTGCAGCATCACGTGGATGTCGCGAACCGATTCCACCTTATCGAGCAAATGGAAGAGGATGGGTGTCGAGATGTTGTAGGGCAAATTACCCACCACGCGTAACTCGGGGCCCAGCGTTGAAAAATCAAAGGCCAGCGCATCCCCAGCGTGAATCGTCATCTGAGCCGGAGTGTATTTCTTTTCGAGGCGTGCAATCAGATCACGATCGAGTTCAACGACATGGAGATGCCCTGCCCGCTCCAATAGCGGTTGCGTCAGCGCTCCTAGGCCAGGACCAATCTCGACAACGCGCTCACCAGGCCGGGGATTTACAGCATCGACGATGCCATGAATGATGCCCTGATCGATCAGAAAATTCTGGCCAAAGCGTTTACGCGCCTTATGACCGCTATCGGCGACCGATCGGCTCGGTGATTGTGGGCGGCTCATGCGGCAGACCGTTCTGCCAATTGCGCGGCCAGCGTTACCGCGGCGTAAAGACTGCCGGGATCTGCCGCTGATGGCTGGCCGATACTGCGGCCAGCAAGGTCAAGCGCCGTACCATGATCGACTGAGGTCCGGATGATCGGCAGGCCCAACGTGATGTTGATACCCTGACCGAAGGTAGCGTATTTCAGCGGTGCCAAGCCTTGATCGTGATACATGGCCAATACAGCATCACCTTGGGGCAGCACGCGCGGCGTGAACAGCGTATCCGCCGGCAATGGACCAATCAGCGTCATGCCTTCTGTCCGTAATCGGTCGAGCACGGGCGTAATGGTCTCGATTTCTTCGCGCCCCATATGGCCACCTTCGCCGGCATGCGGGTTGAGCCCCGTCACGAGGATGCGGGGTTGCGTCAGGCCAAACTTTTCGCGCAGATCCTTGTGCAGAATCCGTAGCACGGTCGTTAATACTTCCGGAGTAATCGCCGCCGATACATCGGCCAACGGCAAATGTGTTGTCGCGAGCGCCACACGGAGCGGTCCGTGCGGTGTGTCGCCGGCCAGCATCATCACAACCTGTGTTGTACCGGTTTGCTCGGCGAGGTATTCGGTATGCCCCGTAAAGGGACGGCCAGCGTCGTTGATCACGCCTTTGTGCAACGGGGCTGTCACCATGGCGGCAAACTCATTAGACTGGCAACCGCTAATCGCCCGATCCAGTAGACGAATGACGTAGTCGGCATTCTGCACATTGAGTTGGCCGGTAACCACAGGTGCTTTCGTGACCATATCGCAGATCGTCAGCGTTCCGCGACGCGACGCCTTCGGTGGCTGCGCCGGGTCGTAGTCTTCAAATGTTGGCTGAATTCCGATGTCTGCTGCGCGCGCTTCGAACAATCGGCGATCCCCCAGAACCACTAGTTGATCCTGCCAATCTCGCTCGGCCAAACGCAAACAGATATCCGGACCGATGCCCGATGGCTCACCTGAAGTAATCGCCAGACGGCGCACGCTAGTCGTCATTGATCTTCGAGACGAATTTCGACGTAGGCACGATCACGCACCTGGCGGATCCACTCCAGATTCGCATCTTCCATCTTGCGCTGACGCAAAGCCCCCATGGCGCGTTGGCGTTGACGATCTTGCGAGACATCGGTCGTACGGCGCTCTAGCACCTGGATGATATGAAAGCCGAACTGCGTCTGCACCGGGTTGCTGATCTCACCGATTTTTAACGCGTTCATGGCCTGATCGAAAGGCTGTACCGTATCGCCCGGATATAACCAGCCAAGGTCGCCGCCCTTTTGGGCCGAACCATCCTGCGAATACAACTTGGCCAATGCGGCAAAGTCTTCACCAGACTTAAGGCGTTGATGTACCTGGTTGATCTTCTGCTTGGCTTCCGACTCCGAGGTGATTTCCGTCACCTTGATCAGAATGTGACGGGCATGTGTCTGTTGGACCTGCGGCAAAGCACCACCCCCACCCCGACGGCCCAGCAGTTTGACGATGTGAAAGCCGCTAGGGCTACGTACCACATCGCTCACCTGACCCGGCTTCAGATTTGCCACAGCAGACGACATGACCTGCGGCAAACTATCAATCGGGCGGAAACCGAGATCGCCGCCTTGCATGGCATCGTTCGATTCTGAGTTGGCAGCGGCGAGCTGCGCAAAATCTTTACCGGCTTTGGCCTGTTCATCAATGGCGACCGCTTTGGCACGGAGTTTCTGTAGCGTTTCCGGCGAAGCGCCTTCCGGGATCCGGATCACGATATGTGCGAGATGCACCTCTTCACCGGCACCGGTCGTTGCCTGATTGGCCAGGAAATTATCGACTTCACCCGGCGTAATATTGATCTTGGCATCAACTTCACGTTCCCGTATCCGAGCAACCATCATCTGGTCGCGAATACCTTCACGAAAATCAGTCCAAGTCATACCGTCTTTCTCGACGACTGCCCGCAACTGATTGGTCGACATCTTCTGGCTGGCGGCAATGCGATCTATCGCCTGGCTCAGTTCGTTGTCTTCAACGCGGACACCTGCCTCTTTAGCCTGCTGCACCTGCGCCCGCTCGGTGATCATCTGATCGAGCACCTGACGCTTCAGCACATCATGCGGCGGTAACTGTACCTTTTGGCGATGCAGTTGTGCCGTGGCCGAACGCGTGCGCGCATCGAGTTGATGCTGGGTAATCACACCTTCATTCACCACGGCCACAATACGGTCCAACGTCTGCGGTTGCGCCTGACGCTGCTGCGCCGTCTGTGCCTGTGCGGCCAATGGCAATAGCATCAGCAGCAGCAAAGCACCCGAGATGCATTTGGTCAGCGAACCGAATCGATCAATCAGTCTCATGCGTGTGCCTTGATCAGTAGTAAGGATCCGTCAGAGGTGCCATGAAAGCGGCGTCTGAGGTTCTAGTGTAATTCGGGATGTTCCGGCGCAACACATCGAGCGGGCTGGAACCCACGCTACCCATCCCCTTCAGCTCGAGCTGGAGGAAGAAGCTGGTGTTGAGGAACGGCGTCTGGGTCGAGCTGTAGGTCATGGCACGGTGATAAACAGCGCGCAGCGCCCAACAGGCTGAGTTGTATTCCAGGCCGGCCAGACTTTCGATCTGCGATGACTGGACGCCCGAATACGTGTAACGACCCACGGCGCGGACAGGCCCCCAGATCTTCCAGGCCGCGTTAATATCATTCTGCATCACGGCCGTGGAGCTCGGCCCCGACGTTGCGCCACCCGGAATGTAATCCTGATTCTGGTAGCGGTAGGTGTAGTTCAAGACGTTTTCGCGACTCGGCTGAAAGCGCGCACCGATGCTAGCGCGGTTGATCCGGTTCACCGATGTCGTATTGTTGCTTGCCGCGTTGGCTTGCGCATAGGGGCTGACCTGCGCAAAACCGTTCAACGAAGTGTACGGTGCCACCATACCCGCCGCCTGAGCGAAGTAGTCATTTGCACCGTAGCTACTGGTCGGCTGATTGGCATACAGGTTCACCTGCTGCGGCTGGAAGAAGACACGCTGACCCAGGCTAAAACTCATGAGCTGCTGGCCAGTCTTTTCCATCGAGTAGCGGGAGGTAATGGCGGCAGTCACCTGATTGGCGTTCGACACGCGGTCCCAACCGGTAAACATGTTCTCGCTGAACATCTGCGCATAGCTCACGTCGGCCACACCAGTATCGAACAGCGGGAGATTGGTCTGACTGCGATAGGGCACGTACAGATAGTAAAGCCGTGGCTCGAGCGTCTGATTGAGGCTGCGGCCGAAGTATTCGGTTTTACGGTCGAACACGAGCCCCGAATCCAGCGACAGAATCGGTAGCGTGCGCGAAGCCACATCCGATTGAATGCCCGTAGTGCCGTTATAGGCACCGGATGTCGTCAACTGGCCCGCATTGGTGTTGTACTGACTGTAGTGCACGCCAAATTTCGGCGTGACGAACATGCCGGGGCTCTGCCAGCTGGTCGCCAGCTGTGGATAGGCCCAGAAGCGGTTGCCCTGTACATAGCCTTGGGTCTGGTTGGTGAAATACGAGTTACTGGCTGTCAATAATGCATCCAGACGCGTTGGCTGATCAAACATGCCGGAGCTCTGGATGACTTCTAGTTCATCCTGATCATTCAGTTTCACGTTACTGAAGCCGGCAGCACCCAGTAGCGACCGGTTCATCGAGAAATTCGCTTGCGGCAACAACTGATACGGCGTTGCTACAGGTGCACTCGGGTTGAAGTTCAGCGTCTGGTAACCCTGGGCAACGACCGATGCATTCCAAGTGGCGGAGCCATAGTTCAAACGCCCCGTACGCGGCAGGTACGACTGCGACATCGCTGCCAACGAGTTGTTCAGGTCGGTAAAGTAATACGAGTCCGAAACCCCTTGCAGATCCCAAGCGCCAGAAAGTCCTGGGACGTAACTGCTGAAGTTCTGCTGATGCTGCGACAGAAAATTCCAGCGCTCCCGATTCGCCATGCGGTCATTCGGCATGTAGTTGAAGGCATCGCGTCCGTTAAAGGTCGGCGCAAATGTTTTGCCTTCATTGCCGAGATAACGGCTATCGAGGTTGAGTGAAACGCCACGCTTGCCGTAAACCACCGGCGTAAACGTGGCGTCATAGTTCGGTGCCAGGTTGAAGTAATACGGGACCGATGCCTGGAAGCCATTCAGCTGTGACGTACCAAAATTAGGCGACAAAATTCCGGAATGACGTCCCTTGTCCAGCGGGAAAAAAGCGTACGGCGTGTAGAAGAACGGGACGTTCTGGAAATACAGTAACGAGTTCGAGGCATTACCCGAATTCTGTTCGTAATCGGCGTGATAGGTCGACGCCCGTAGATACCAGCCGCTATCGCCAGCAGGGCAAGTCGTATAGGTCGCGTCTTCAGCTTTATAGCGCCCCTCACCTTCGAGGTAGATACGCGACGCTTGTCCGTGAGAGATTGTTTCGATGACCTTGGCCAAGGGGGCTTGGCCAGGCAGCAGGACATTGCCTTCTGCGCCCGTGATGTTGGCATTGGGGGAATCGACCGGCACCGCATCGGCAGTTGCTGGTGCTGCGATATCGGACACGCCGGGCTGTTGCGTCATTGTGGCACTCGCTGCGCCACCGTATGACGGGACGGCTCCCGGTGCCATCGCGCGTTGCTGACTGGTCGATGGTGCACCGGTGCCGCCAATCGCAGGTGCATTAAATGTCCACGGCCCCTGATTGGGTTGCGTCACGCGTTTCTGCTGACGGATCTCGTAGTTAACGTTGTCGATGTAGCCGCTACGCGCCGCCACCACCATATTGGCTTCGGTACCGGTCATCGTCGTACCCTGACGGGGATCACGGTACAGCACGTTGCCCTGCGCATCGACATTGTCTTCGACGATGTTGTAGACCAGACGATCGGCGTTCAGCAGTGCGCCATCGCGACGCAGTTCAGCATTGCCGGTGGCCGTCAGCTCAAGATCGTTACGCCCGGTGATGCTATCCGCCAGGAGCTCGGTCTGTTCCTTGGGTAGAGGTTTAGGCAATGGCTTTGGCTCAACCGGGACGTTAATGTCATTGGCGGCCAGCGGCTGATCTTTGCGATCCCGGCCCGCCACCGTTGTTTCAGTCGGTTGCACCCGTGCCGGCACGGGTTCGTTCGGTGCCACCGGTGCGGCGGGCACACGCGGTGCCACAGGCTCGTTGGGTGCTGCCGGCGCAGGTGTGGGCTCCGGTGCCGGCTCGCGAACCGGGGCTTCCGTCGATTTTGCACTGGCCGTTCGAGACTGCGGCTGCGCCACGGGAGTTTCAGGCACCGACTCGACCGGTGCCGCCGTGTTGGCAATTGACGTGGGCGTCTTGGCTTTCTTGGCGGCTTTGGTCGGCGGCGCTATACCGCCCAGAGCGGCCGGTGGAGGCGCCACAGGCGCACCGCTTAACAGCGCCGGGTTGATCAGCAAGGGCTCCATACGAACCGGTGTCGCTGCACTCTGGGCGAAGGCCGATCCGCTCGTCAGACCACACAAACCCAAACCAAGGCCGATGCCTATGCCGACCAGCAAAATGGTCCGCGGCCACCGCCCCGACACCCGACCACAGCGGGCGTCAGCAACAGAATCCCGACGCAGGGATTCTGCGATGGATTCAGGTTGAGCAATAGGCAGAAAAACAGGCAAGTTGGTAAACCCGGAACGCAGACAAAGACCCCTGCCGCCAGCACGGGCTTTTGGCGAGGTAAAATAGCGTCAATTCTAGCATTTTCGGGCTTAGCTCCGCCCAATTTCCACCCGCCCTACGGCCCATTTTGCCTCCTACCGCCATGACTGCTCCGTCCGCAACTCAACCCCATTCCGATCCCCGTTTGGACGCCGGCACCCGGTTTGCCGCTCAAAGCCAGCTGCACCCGGGCACCCCCACTCTGGCACCCGCCTCGGCCGACGCCAGTTTTCGCCGCTATTTCCGGGCAACCTGGCCGGGAGGCGAAACGGCCATCCTGATGGATGCCCCCCCCGACAAAGAGGACGTTCGTCCTTTCGTACAGATCGCCAGCATGATGGCCGAGGCTGATCTGACGGCCCCCAAAATTCTGGCGGCCGACGTAGAAAACGGCTACCTGCTGCTCAATGATCTGGGCAACACGGGTTACCTCAAAACGCTGCACGCCGCCGAGGCTAAAGACGCCGATGCCCTCATGCGCGGTGCCATCAAGGCGCTGGTGCAGTGGCAGAAATCGTCTAAGCCTGATGTTCTGCCTAAGTACGACGAAGCCCTGCTTCGCCGTGAACTTGAGCTCTTCCCGGAATGGTGTATTGGCCGCCATGCCGGTCTGGCGCTCAGCGCACAGGAACAAGGCTGGCTCAAAGGCGTGATGGACGCCCTTGTGCAATCGGCACTGGCGCAGCCCTCGGTCTTTGTCCACCGGGATTACATGCCGCGCAACATGATGCGCACCGACGACCCCGCTGTACCGGCGATTCTGGATTTCCAGGATGCCGTGTATGGCCCGATCACCTATGACGTGGTATCGCTCTTTCGCGATGCGTTCATTTCCTGGGACGAAGAACGTGAGCTGGACTGGGTGATCCGCTATTGGGAAGAAGCCCGTAAGGCTGGCCTGCCGGTGCACGCAGACTTCGGTGACTTCTGGCGCGCCTACGAATTCATGGGGCTTCAGCGTCACCTCAAGGTGCTGGGCATTTTTTGCCGCTTGAATTATCGCGATGGCAAATCGCACTATCTGGAAGATCTACCGCGCTTCTACAATTACGCGTTCCGCACCGCCGAGCGTTATGCCGAATTGCGCCCACTGGTGCCCATTTTGGAGCGGCTATCGCCGCGCGATCTACAGATCGGCTACACCTTTTAAGGCAACACGATGCGCGCAATGATCCTCGCAGCTGGCCGTGGCGAACGCATGCGTCCGCTCACGGATCATTGCCCGAAACCGCTGCTCCCGGCCGCGGATAAACCATTGATCGTCTACCATCTGGAACATCTAGCCGCTGCGGGTTTTCGCGACATTGTCATCAATCACGCGCACCTCGGCGAACAGCTCGTTGCTGCGTTAGGCGATGGCCGCCAATGGGATCTATCGATTACCTGGTCACCGGAACCGGTCGGCGCACTGGAAACCGCCGGCGGTATTCGCCAGGCGCTCACACATCTGGATGACGGCCACGATAATCCGTTTCTTGTGATCAACGGCGACATCTACTGCGACTGGCCAATTCACCCACACACCTTGGCAAAAAACGACCTCGCACATCTGGTCCTGGTCGATAATCCGCCGCAGCATCCGGCTGGCGATTTCACGCTGACCGGAGATCGGGTGCTCGACAAATCGGAGGGCGCTGCCACGCTCACCTTTGCCGGCATCGGTTTTTATCGACCCCGTCTATTCGCCGATCTGATCGCTGGCGAACCCGCCAAACTGGCACCACTGCTCCGTGCCGCCATGGCTCAAGGCCAGGTCAGTGGTGAGCACCATTCAGGCCGTTGGGAAGACGTTGGCACCCCAGAACGCCTGGCCATGCTGGATGCCGAGCTCCGGGCAAACGCAAAACACTAAGCCACACCCGGCGTATGATCACGTGATGCAACGCAATCTGCCACCCCCCCTTGCGACTCTCGCGCCGACCGCTTTCGACCCGACCCCTTTTGTCCATCGTCGTGCGGCCTTGTTACGCCAGATGCACAAACAGGGACGCGGCGTGGCCATTATTCCGACCAGCAGCGAAACGCTCCGCAACCGCGACACGCATCACCCTTTCCGTTTCGACAGCAATTTCTGGTACCTGACCGGTTTTGAAGAACCCGATGCCGTACTGGTGTTACTAATTTCCGACACGCCGCAAAGCCTGCTGTTCTGTCGTGAGAAAAATATCGAACGAGAACTGTGGGAAGGTTTTCGATTCGGCCCCGAGGCCGCCCGTGAGCAGTTCGCTTTTGATGGGGCTTTTCCGCTGGAGTCGCTTGACGACATCGTTAGCGAGCACCTGATCGGCGCACGCACGCTCTGGCATAGCCTGGGCGCTAATCCCGAGTGGGATAGCCGCATTGGCCGCTGGCTCGATCACGCCCGCAGCCAGGCACGCGCTGGCAAGCAACCACCCACGATGGTTGCCGATTGGCGCGCACTGGTCGAGCCCATGCGACGCCACAAAGACGCGGGCGAACTCTTACAGATGCAACGCGCGGCGGACATTGCCGCCAATGCCCATGGCCGAGCCATGCGCGCCTGCCACCCCGGCAGTTATGAATATCAACTAGATGCCGAACTGCAGTACGCTTTTCTGCAAGCTGGCGGCCATCCACCGTCGTACCCATCGATCATTGCCGGCGGTGCCAACGCCTGTGTATTGCACTACACCGCCAACAACCAACCGCTGCGCGATGGCGATTTGGTACTGATTGATGCGGGTTGTGAAGTCAGCGGCTACGCCTCCGACATTACGCGCACTTTCCCGGTGAATGGTCGCTTCAGCGCCGCGCAACGCGATGTCTACGAAATTACCCTCGCAGCGCAGATCGCCGCCATTGAAGCCGCGAAACCCGGTGTCGCGTTCCATGCGCCGCATGATGCTGCGTTACGCGTGCTCACACAAGGCATGATTGATCTTGGCCTTTGTCGCGGCACCGTCGACAGCGTGATCGAGTCCGGTGATTTTCGTCGCTACTACATGCACCGCACGAGCCACTGGCTGGGCCTGGATGTGCATGATGCCGGCCCGTATCACGAAGACGACGAGTGGGTCCATCTGCAAGCCGGTATGACGCTGACGATTGAGCCAGGTTTCTACATCCGTGCTGCGGATGACATCCCCACGGCCTTCCACAACATCGGTATCCGCATCGAAGACGATATCGTCATCACCGAATCGGGCTGCCGTGTCATGACGGATGCCGCACCCAAAACAATCCATGCCATCGAGCAATGGATGGCTAACGCTTGATGCTGACCCAGCGCGAGTTCGATATCGTCATTCTGGGTGCCGGTCCGGTGGGGACCACCCTCGCGCTCTTAATGGCCGGGGCAAAGCATCGTGTGCTGCTGGTCGAGCAGCGCGCCTTTGCCGCCGGACTCAAAGACCCCCGTGCCTTAGCGCTGTCTGAAGGTGCCCGCCAATTACTCAGTCCGCAAGGGGCCTGGCCTAAGTCCAGCGGCATTGGCGATGGCCGCTGCACGCCGATTGAGACGATTCATATTTCACAGGCCGGCGGCTTCGGCCGCACGCTGATTGATCGGCACGACTACCGGATTCCGGCGCTAGGTTATGTCGTGCGCTACGGCGCACTAATCGACGGGCTGCACCAAGCACTCAGCAAGGCTATGCAACGCTATTCCGAGCAACTGGTCTGTCTTGAAAACACGGCTGCGCGCGTGATTGATGCGCCTGGCTCCAGCAATCACGACACCGATTTCTGGCGCGATGTCGAACTAGCGGGTGACGGCAAAACCATCACGGTGCGCACCCGCCTAATCGTCCATGCCGAAGGGACGCCGCCGGATAACAGCCAAGGGGTGATCGCCCGCGGTTATGGCCAACGTGCCATTATTTTTGAAGCCGGATTAGCCCAAAGCCACAACCAACGGGCCTGGGAACGCTTTACACCGCAAGGCCCCCTGGCCTTGCTGCCGGTTGATGGTGTGGGCGGCAAACGGGTTTCCGTCGTCTACACCGTCCCCGAGCAAGCCGCTGAGCAATTGCTAGCGCTGAACGACACCGCAATTTTGCAACGGATCCAGCAAGCCATTGGTCCACAAGCCACCTTTACCGATATCGGCCCGCGCGCCAGCTTTCCCCTCAAGCTGCGCGTACGGCAACCGGCGGTTGATCAGCGAGAGCTGTGGATTGGCAATGCAGCACAAACGCTACACCCGGTCTCCGGCCAGGGGTTCAATCTGGGCTTGCGAGACGCCGCCATCCTGGCCCAGTCGCTGCGCCAGACGCTGGATCCGGGCAGCGCGCCTGTGTTGAATCGCTATGCTCGCTCACGTCAGGTGGACCGCTGGGGTGCCGCCGGTTTTACAGACGGGATTGTCCGGACTTTCTCGACGCCGTTTCCGGCATTGAACGCCGTTCGAGGCATTGCCCTCAGCGCACTGGATCTTATTAGCCCGCTACGCCATTTTGTGGCCCGCCGCATGATCTGGGGTTCCCGCGCCTGGCCCTGATCTCATAGGCACACCTGCCGAAACCGCGCCCATTCAAGCCATGCGCGGCCCTGACTAAAAATTAGGCAAAAAAGCGATTTTCCCTTTATAATCTAGGGCTTTCCTTTCTGCCGCCACGTCATGGAATTTGTCGGTTTCAATCTCCGGAACAATCTGTTCGTTGCCCCCATGGCGGGTGTGACGGATCGCCCGTTTCGCCAGCTTTGCAAAAAGCTGGGCGCGGGTCTGGCCGTTTCGGAAATGGTGACTTCGAATTCTCTGCTCTACGGCAGCGCAAAAACCCAGCGGCGCGCCAATCACGATGGCGAAGTTTCGCCGATCTCCGTACAGATCGCTGGCGCCGATCCGGCCATGATGGCCGAGGCCGCCAAGCACAATGCCGACCGCGGCGCGCAGATCATCGACATCAACATGGGCTGCCCGGCCAAAAAGGTCTGCAATGTGATGGCCGGCTCGGCACTGCTGCAACACGAAACGCTGGTCGCAAAAATCCTCACGGCCGTTGTCAATGCGGTGCCGGACACGCCGGTCACACTGAAAATTCGTACCGGCTGGAACATTGAAAACAAAAACGCGCCGAGCATTCTGCGCATCGCCGAAGAAAGCGGTATCCGGGCTTTGGCCATCCATGGCCGTACGCGCTGCCAGCAATATCGCGGCGAAGCCGAATTCGACACCGTTGCTGCCGTGAAAGCGGCCGCCCGGATCCCGGTGATTGCCAATGGCGACATTTCGACACCGGAAAAAGCTAAAGCCGTGCTGGAAAAAACGGGTGCCGACGGCGTGATGATTGGTCGTGCTGCCCAGGGACGCCCGTGGATCTTCCGCGAAATCGAACATTACCTCGCGACGGGTGAGAAGCTACCGCCACCCGCCGTCTCTGAAATTCAGGCCATCCTGCTGGAACACCTGGAAGATCTGTATGGCTTTTACGGCACAGAGACCGGTGTGCGCGTCGCCCGGAAACATATCTCTTGGTACACGAAGGGCCTAAGTGGTTCGGCGGCCTTCCGCCATCAGATGAATCGCCTCGATAGCGTTACCGAGCAGCGCGCCGTGGTGGACGAATTTTTCCGTGCCCTGGCGCAACGCCATGCGCACCTGGTTTACGACAGTTCGGGCGACCACTTGCCTGTCGATGCCGAGGAGCTTGCCGCATGAGCACCCAACCACCGTCGCCTTTGGCACAAGCCGTGACCACGGCACTGGAAAAATATTTCACCGAACTCAATGGCGAAGCTGCCAGCAACGTCTACGACATGGTGATTAGCTGTGTCGAAAAACCGCTGCTACAGGTGGTGATGGCACAAGCCGGCAACAACCAGACCACAGCGGCGCAGATCCTTGGCATCAACCGCAACACGCTGCGCAAAAAGCTCGGCGATCACGGATTGCTGTAACCAAATACCTTTTTACTTTCAATCTCTCCCTCGCTGATCCATCATGAAAATCCGTCAGGCCCTGCTCTCCGTTTCCGATAAAACCGGCGTTCTCGAATTCGCCAAGGCACTCGATGCACAAGGTGTCGCCCTGCTATCGACGGGGGGTACGGCCAAGCTGCTGCGCGATGCCGGCCTTAAGGTCACGGAAATCGGCGACTACACGGGTTTTCCGGAAATGCTGGATGGCCGCGTGAAAACGCTGCATCCGAAAGTCCATGGCGGCATCCTCGCCCGCCGCGATCTGCCAGCGCATATGGCGACCATTGCGCAACACGACATCCCGACGATTGATCTGGTCTGCGTGAATCTGTATCCGTTCCGCGAGACGGTGGCCAAAGCCGGTGTCACGCTGGAAGACGCCATCGAGAACATCGATATCGGCGGCCCAGCCATGGTGCGTTCGTCCGCCAAGAACTACAACGGCGTGGCCATCGTCACGGACCCTATCGATTACGCCGGTCTGATCGACGAAATGAAAGCCAACGGCGGCGCGCTATCACTAACCACCCGCTTTGGCCTGGCCAAGAAGGCCTTTACACATACCGCCCGTTACGACTCGGCGATTGCCAACTGGCTGACGGGTCTGGACACCGGTGCCGAAGACAAACCGGCCGACGCCGCGCCAACGCCGTCAATTTTCCCGAGCCATCTGCAACTGGCCTTCGACCGCGCCGAAACCCTGCGTTATGGCGAGAACCCGCTACAACAGGCCGCCTTCTACCGCGATAGCACGCCAACGGCTGGCGCGATTGCCAACTACACGCAACACGGCGGCAAAGAACTCTCCTACAACAACATCGCCGATGCCGATGCGGCCTGGGAGTGCGTCAAGACCTTCCGTGAACCTGCTTGTGTCATCGTCAAGCATGCCAACCCCTGCGGCGTGGCCGTAGATGGCAACTTGCTCAAGGCCTATGAGAAAGCCTTCCAGACTGATCCGACCTCGGCCTTCGGCGGCATCATCGCCTTCAACGGTACCGTGGATGTCGACGTCATTGAAGCCATGAATGCGCGCAAGCACTTCGTCGAAGTCTTGATCGCGCCGGCCTTCACCCCCGCTGCCATGGCGCTCCTACAGGCCAAAGCCAATCTGCGCGTGCTGACCGTGCCGCTACCGGAAGGTCATACCCCGGTGTATCACGCACTGGAACTCAAGCGCGTCGGCGGCGGTCTGCTGGTCCAGACGCCGGATTCGTTCAATGTCCAGCCGGAAAATCTCAAGGTCGTGACCAAGGTTCAGCCGACCCCATCGCAAATCGCCGATCTGCTCTTTGCTTATCGCGTTGCAAAATTCGTCAAATCAAATGCTATAGTCTTCTGCGGCAACGGTATGACGCTCGGCGTCGGCGCCGGCCAGATGTCTCGCGTCGACTCCACCCGGATCGCCGCGATCAAGGCAGCGAACGCCAACCTGTCTCTCACGGGCAGCGTGGTGGCTTCGGATGCGTTCTTCCCCTTCCGTGACGGCGTTGACGTGCTTGCTGCCGCAGGTGCCAAAGCTGTTATTCAACCGGGCGGCTCCATGCGTGACGAAGAGGTCATCGCTGCCGCCGACGAACATGGCCTGGCCATGGTTGTCACCGGTGCCCGCCATTTCCGCCACTAATGTCCGAGATATCCCCCATGTCCCGCTCAAAACTGACGTTCAACCTGCTCGCCGCCCTCCTCATCGCCAGCACACCCCTCGCGCAAGCGGCCGATGATACGTCGACCAGCAGCACACCAAGCACCGCTGATAGCGCCTCGAGCACAGCGGATAATGCCCCGACTAACGTCGTTGTCGTTGGCAACACGGACAAGGCGACCCCGGCCGCCTCCGAAAGCCAGAGCTGGTATGGCAAGGCCTGGGATACTGCCGGCAAGCATCTATCGGACCTCTGGAACAAAGGTGACATTGAAGTCTATGTGCCGTTCTGGACCTATCACCTGCCGTTCGCCTACTCGCCATCGCAGCGCGCCGGCTATACCGAATACCCGGCCGGCGGCGGTCTGGGTAAAGGCTGGTACAACGAGAGTGGCAACTGGGAAGGCGTCTATCTGATGGGCTTCCAGGACTCTCATGGCAAACCCATGTACATGGGCGGCTACGGTTGGATTCCGACCTGGAACCCGATTAACGAAAAATCCAGAATCGGTGTAGGTCTCACCGCGTTCATGTTCATGCGTTCGGACATCAACTACTATGCACCGACGCCGGGTATTCTGCCGATGGGTACGATCGGTTACGGTCCCATCGACGTACAGGTCGCCTACATTCCCGGTGGCCAGGGTTACGGTAACGTCCTCTTCTGGTGGGCCAAGTACTCGTTCCGCTAACCAGTACAGCGTATTACCGTCGTAACGTTTCCGCATTCAAGTTCATCGCAGGTGTTTCCATGAAAATTCTCGTTGTCGGCTCCGGAGGTCGTGAGCATGCCTTGGCCTGGAAATTGGCACAGTCTTCCGGCGTCACCAAAGTCTACGTCGCACCGGGCAACGCCGGCACCGCGCGTGAACCCGCACTTGAGAATCTGCCGATCACCGATATCAACGCCTTGGCGGATTTCGCCGCCCAGAACGCCATTCATTTAACGGTCGTTGGCCCCGAAGCACCGCTGGCGGCCGGCATTGTTGATGTGTTCCGCGCCCGCGGCCTAAAAATCTTTGGTCCAACCAAGGCTGCTGCCCAACTGGAAAGCTCGAAAGATTTCGCCAAGCGTTTCATGGCGCGTCACAATATTCCGACGGCTGGCTTTGAAACTTTTACGGATGCCGCTGCTGCGCACGATTACGTGAATCGTCGTGGCGCACCGATCGTCATTAAAGCCGATGGTCTCGCTGCCGGCAAAGGCGTGGTCGTTGCCCTGTCGCTCGATGAAGCCCACGCGGCAATCGACGACATGCTCTCGGGCAATAAACTCGGCAGTGCCGGTGCCCGCGTCGTGATTGAAGATTTTCTCGATGGCGAAGAGGCCAGTTTCATCGTTTTGGTCGATGGCAAGAACGTCCTGCCGATGGCGAGCAGCCAGGATCACAAACGCATTGGCGATGGCGACACCGGCCCAAACACGGGCGGCATGGGTGCCTATTCACCCGCCCCAGTCGTCACACCAGAAGTGCACGCCAAAGTCATGCGTGACATCATCATGCCGACCGTACAGGGCATGGAAGCCGATGGCATCCCATTTACCGGATTCCTCTACGCCGGTCTGATGATCGGTAAGGATGGTTCAGTTAAGACCCTGGAATTTAATGCCCGCATGGGCGATCCGGAAACTCAGCCGATCATGATGCGCCTGAAGTCCGACGCGGTCACCATGTTTGAGCATGCTATCGCTGGCACGTTGAACAAGGCGGATACCGAATGGGATCGCCGCGTTGCGCTAGGTATCGTGCTGGCTGCTCAGAACTACCCGGAAACGCCGCGCAAGGGCGACATGATTCACGGTCTGCCCATAGGGAATTCGGCGGGGGAAGATGCCCACGTGTTCCATGCCGGCACGACGGATGAGAACGGCCAGGTTGTCACCAACGGCGGCCGCGTCCTGTGCGTTACCGCCCTTGGCGAAAACGTCGCTCAGGCACAAAAGCGCGCACGCGAGGTTGTGGACACGATCCGCTTCGATGGCATGCAGTACCGCAAGGATATTGGCTACCGCGCCATCAACCGCTAAGAAACACACCACCATGTCCGGCCAAGCAGGTACGCAGCGCTCTCAGATGGTCGAAAGCTATTTGCGCGGCCTGCAGCAACGCATTGTCGATGCCCTGTCTGCCCTGGATGGGCAAGCGTTCCGAAAAGATAGTTGGACCCGACCTGCTGGCGGGGGGGGTATCTCCTGCCTGATCGAAGAAGGCAACCTGATTGAGCGCGGTGGCGTCAATTTCTCGCACGTCATGGGCGAGCAGTTGCCACCTTCCGCTTCGGCACACCGCGCCGAGCTGGCAGGGCGCCCATACGAAGCCATGGGGGTCTCGCTGGTCATGCACCCGCGCAATCCCTACTGCCCGACGGTGCATATGAATGTGCGCTATTTCGTCGCGCATCCGCCGAAGGGCCAACCCGATGCCGCGCCTGTTTTCTGGTTTGGCGGCGGCATGGATCTCACACCCTACTACGGCTTTCATGAAGACGCCGTACACTTTCACAAGGCATGCCGGGAGGCACTCACGGCCCATGGTGCGGATTACTACCCACGTTTCAAAACCTGGTGCGACCAGTACTTTTTTCTCAAACACCGCAATGAAGCCCGCGGTGTTGGCGGCGTTTTCTACGACGACCTGAACGAACCCGGTTTTGACGCGAGCTTTGCGCTCACCCGATCGGTGGGCGATGCCTTTATCGATGCCTACGTCCCCATCCTGCAACGCCGACACAATATGCCCTGGGGCGAACGCGAACGGGATTTCCAGGCCTATCGCCGTGGGCGCTATGTGGAATTCAATCTCGTCTACGACCGCGGCACGCTCTTTGGTCTACAGTCTGGCGGTCGTACTGAATCGATTCTGATGTCGATGCCGCCGATCGTGAAGTGGCGCTATGACTGGCAGCCAGAGCCAGGTTCAGCAGAGGCAACCCTCTATACCGACTTTTTACCGCACCGGAATTGGCTCGCCTAAGGCGGCTTAGCGTTTTTGTGCGTCGATAAATTCGCGCGCCTTGGCTGTCCACGAATCCGCCGTCATCCGACTGAGCATGGCATCGGCAGCATCCAGCAAATCGGCATCGCATTCGGCATGCGGAATCTGCGTCAGATACATCGAGAAACGCTCTGAGTCACTGCGGTAATGCCGCAGGTTGCCCAAATGCGCTTGACGTCGACAACTCGCCAGGAAACCTTCGGAGAGACCATCACGTGCTTTGATCTCACGGACCTGCCACAACACGTCTTCCCAGCGTTCGGTACCCAGCAGGGCGCGTAACTCAGTACGCAAGCTGGCCGTGCTTCTGCCCGGGCGCGACTGTTGATGTGCTAGGTTAAGAACTTGCAGCGCCGGTTCGTACTGGCGCCGCGCCACCAACATTTCTGCCTCTTGCTCCAGTCGTGCAGCACCCAGCGTTGCATCATCCGCATCCACGCGACCCAACCAGACAGCCGCACGATCAGCGTCATCCAGGCCCTGCGCAGCGCGTGCTGCCAGAAGATCCGCGTAACCTGGCGCAAAGCTAAGCTTGCGCGCACGCTCAGCTGACTTGATGGCCATTTCAAAGCGGCCCTCCAGCAATAAACGCAATGCCGACAGAAAGGCCTGCTCTCCCTTACGTTGGCGGCGTAAGGCTCGAAATCGCAGCAGACTCGCAGGCAAATGCAGCGCGCCCTGAATAAGCTTGAGCAATACCGCACCGGCAACCAG
Organism: uncultured Dechloromonas sp.; assembly: GCA_937996725.1. Taxonomy (GTDB): domain Bacteria; phylum Pseudomonadota; class Gammaproteobacteria; order Burkholderiales; family Rhodocyclaceae; genus Fluviibacter. Next base: position 28,169 of record CALKUR010000174.1, read on the forward strand.
CGTGGCAATGATTGCCAGCACGAGAAAATTCAAGGACATTTCAACGCGCCAATCGGACAGCACAACCAACGCGTAACCATCGTTGCGCGCCATCAGATCGGCGATTACCACCGCTAGGGTACCCAGCCCCAGCCCCCAGATCAGCCACTTTCTCATTGTGCCGATCCTTTCGTGGCGTCTTGCGTTTTAGGTTCTTGGGTTTTGACTGGTTCAGCGGTCGCGGGAGCCGTCTCCTGCGCCACGTCATCCTCAACGAGGGGTTCGCCCGTGAGTGCCGAACGTGCGGCAACTAACGCCCTATGGGTGTCTTCCAGACTCACAGCGGCTGGATCGATATTCAGCGCGCCCAGACGCTGCAGGATCGCCAGATCATCCTTGACCAAGGTATCGGCGGTATCGGCATATTTGGTGATCCAGGCCCGAGCCTGACTCAGCGTCTGCTGGTAGACGGCAGGGTTACGCATAATGAGTGCATGCCGCGCATCCAGAAGCAGCAGCCGCAGGCCTTGTTGTAGAAATACCCGCTGCTCCGGCGCAATCAGTCCGGCTTCGGCATGATCCAGACGCTGAACGCGAATCATGCTGCGAATCGTCTGCCAGATATCCTGGGCGATGGCGACAGTCAGCTGACGACCGCGCTCGAGCAACGTGGTCGGCGCTGCCGTTTCAGCAGTCGCACTATTGGCCGCTGGCGTATCAGCCGGCACACGGCGATCCTGTACTAACGGCAATTTGTCGATGCTCGCGATGACGGTATCGATATTTTCAACCGCAGCCCGCAGATCCAGCACCTGTTGCGATTTCAAGACAAGCAGATCACGGCCAATGGCTAAGCGGAGGGCCTGTGCGGCGGCGCCCGGTTGATTGGCCAGGCTGCGCTGTGCATTTTGCAAAGCGATGACCAAAGCTTTAGGGTTCCCGGTGCCCTGCCAGATCTGCCAACCCGCATCGATTTGTTGTTCGAGTCGCTCCAGACCCAGGAGTGCGCGCTCCTGCTGCAGGGTCTGTTGCATTTGCTGCACCTCGTCACGCAGACGTGTCTGATCAGCCATGGCGGCTTCTATTGCCGTCAATCGTCCATCCACGGTCGCAATCTGCCCTGCTTCGTTATCGAGCGTTTCCCCAAAACGCACCGTGACCAATTGTTGAACGCCAAATCCGATAATCAACAACAGGCACAAAACCCATAGCCACCGTCCACCGAGCAAACGTCGGCGTTGTGCTGACCGCTGCTTCAGCGTCGGGACATCTTGCGGTTGTTGATCCGGCATCGGGGCGTCACTCATGGGATCTCCGTTCTATTCAGGCGAGGTTATCTTCATTATACGTTTGCAAATAGCGCAACATGCCGGCATCACCCCCATCGCTGACAGCGACGTGCGAGAAGCCCAACTGGCGGGCAGTCTCGGCAATACGTGGGTGCGGTGCAAGAAGTGGGCAGTGCTTCAATGTTGCGGCCAGCTCAGCGTCGCCGGAAGACATGATGCCTTGCAAGGACTCACTACTACTAATGAGTAACGTGCCGGGCGCAGCCCCATCGCGCTCACCCTCGGCCAGCCATGTCTTTAGATTCTGTAGTGCCGCCGGATGCAGGTAGCGCTGATAGACGGCCACCTCATCCACCCGGGCACCGCGATCACGTAATGACTGCGCCAAAAAATCCCGACCGCCTTCACCCCGGATCAGTGCAAAGGCCTGCCCCTGACACAGATCCGCTTGAAAGAAGGCTTCCGCCAGCAAGCCCTCAGAATCGAAGCGGCTGGCTGGGTGCACGACTTGCGGGATACCGTGGGCTTTCAAAACGTCCGCCGTACCTGGACCAATCGTTGCTGCCACGACTAAATTCGGCCAACCATTGGGATGCGTCGCCGAGAGCATTGGCCAGGCCACGTTGACGGCATTAGCACTAATAAAAATGCACGCTCGGTAGCAGTCCAGTTGCCCGGCAATTTTTGCCAATCCCGAAAGATCATCCGCCGGTTTGATGGCCAGAAAAGGAATATGTTGCGCACGACCCCCGAGCTTGCGAATCCCTTCCACGAGTCGGTCACCTTGGCCTTCTGGCCGCGTCACCAGAAAACGTTTGCCGCTCAGAGGTTGTTGCGGCAACACGATATTCAGACCGATGGTTGATTCAGTTGCGCGATGAGTGCGTCCGCACCTTCGGCCAGCAGGCGTTCGGCCAGTGCCGTGCCGAGTACCTCGGCGTCGACCCAGAGGCCACGACACTCCCCCGCAACGATCTGTGTGCCATCGACGGAAGCAACGAGCCCGCGCAGCCAGAACTGCTGATGCGCTTCGCCGATGGCAAAGCCGGCGATGGGCAAATGGCAGCTACCGCCCAATCGACGCGAAAACGCCCGCTCTGCGCGCACACAGGCCGAGGTTTCGGCATCGGCCAAACCATCTGCGATTTTCTGGTTATCGGGTTGACCGTCACAAATCTCGATGCCCAAGGCACCCTGACCCGGTGCCGGCAACATGTCGGCCGGATCAATACGTGTCCGGATCCGATCGGCCAATCCGAGCCGCACCAAGCCAGCGGCCGCCAGAATAATGGCGTCATACTCTCCGGCATCCAGCTTTTTGAGTCGGGTATCCAGGTTTCCCCGTAGCGGTTTGATGACCAGGTGTGGAAATTTCGCCCGCAGCTGTGCCTCACGCCGCAGGCTAGAAGTGCCCACCACGGCACCCGCCGGCAGATCCGACAGGCTGTGATGGCGCGTGCTGACAAAGGCATCCCGCGGATCTTCCCGCGCGCTGATCGCCGCGAGCACAAAACCTTCAGGCATCTCCATCGGTACATCTTTCATTGAATGCACCGCTAAATCTGCACGCCCTTCGGCCATGGCAACTTCCAGCTCCTTGATAAAGAGCCCTTTACCACCGATGGCGGCCAGCGGGCGATCCAGAATCTGGTCACCCCGGGTCGTCATGCCCAGAATCTGCACAGCACGATCCGGATTCTGAGCCTGCAAGCGGCTTTGGACATGCTCGGCCTGCCACATGGCCAGTCGGGATTCACGGGATGCGATAACGAGGGGTTTGGACATAACGATTGATCAATGCAAATTCCAGGGGCGCAACGCCCGCACGAGTGCAATCCTAGCACGCGCCATCCCTTATAATACGGGCTCCCCAGCCACTCTTGCGACTCATCAACATGTCTGCCAACGAAAAGACCCCTGCTTCCACGCCCTATACCTGGGCCGGCCGCTTTGACGAGCCGATGTCGGAACTCGTGAAGCGCTACACCGCCTCGGTCGATTTCGACCAGCGCATGTGGCGACAGGATATCCGGGGGTCGCTCGCCCACGCAAAGATGCTGGCGAAGCAGGGCATCATCGCCGCGCTGGTGCTCAACGCGGCGACGTTCGCCGGGTCCGCCGCGCTGCTGGTGACCAACCTCGCGCTCGGCATCCTGAACAAGGCGGCACCGCAGCTGAACCTGTTCGGCATCGGCTTCCCGGTCACGCTGGGCGTGGGCCTGCTCGCAGCCGCGGCCCAGGCCGCCGGTCCGGTGACGCTGCTCATCGGCGTGCTGTTCGGCCTCGCGATGGACTACCAGGTGTTCCTCGTCTCGCGCATGCGCGAGGAGTGGGAGCACACCGATGACAACGCGGCTTCCATTCGTCGCGGACTCGCAGGCTCCGGTCG
>CALKUR010000175.1 GCA_937996725.1 uncultured Dechloromonas sp.
GCGTTGATCGGTTTCTGCGGCATGCTCCAGAAGTGCATGCAGTGCTTTGGCATACGGATCGCTGGCGTCACGATTGATGGCATACGCCGTAAATCCCAGTTTGGCGCTTTGTGGCGTCGCCGACTCGGTTTTATCGTTTTCGATGATGCGGGCCGGGTTACCGACAGCCGTTGCGCCGGCCGGCACGTCCTTAACAACCACGGCGTCACTTCCAACGCGTGCACCCGCACCCACCGTAATCGGGCCCAGTACCTTGGCACCGGCGCCAATGACTACACCCGACTGCAGGGTCGGATGTCGACGACCCTTGTTCCAGCTCGTGCCGCCTAGCGTGACACCATGATAAAGCGTGACATCATCTTCAATCACGGCTGTTTCACCGATCACAACACCCATGCCGTGGTCGATAACGAAGCGGCGACCGATGGTTGCGCCGGGGTGAATCTCGATTCCGGTGACGAAGCGAACCCAGTTGCTCAGCATGCGAGCGAGGATGCGGCGCTTAAGCTTCCATAGTCGATGTGCCACTCGGTGCCCCCAGACCGCGTGAAGCCCAGGCGAGGTAAAGAAAAGTTCGACGCCACTGAGCACAGAGGGGTCTTTGGCCAGGCCGGCCTGAATGTCTTCGCGGAATTTGTTCAAGATGGGTCAATTGTAAAGTGCAAAAAGCCCGCCAACTCCTGAAAAAGTTGACGGGCATTCCGCTTAGAAAGAAACGGCGATTAGTTGTCGAGTTCGATCAGGTCTTTATAGAGGATGGTCGACAGGTAGCGCTCGCCGAACGACGGGATGATCACGACGATCTTCTTGCCGGCGAACTCTGGGCGAGACGCGATTTGGTTCGCACCCCAAAGAGCAGCACCAGAAGAAATACCGGCGAGGATGCCCTCCTCGGCAGCCATGCGTCGCGCGTAGCCAAAGGCATCCCCGTTTGCTACCGAAATGACCTCGTCATAGACGGTGGTGTCGAGAACGCTAGGGATGAAGTTTGGGCCGATGCCTGCAATCGGGTGGCCGGCCGCCTGACCGCCGGTTAGCAGTGGCGACGCGGCCGGCTGAACAGCGAAAACTTTGATGTCTGGGTTGAGTTCCTTCAGGCGCTGGCCGGTGCCGGTGATGGTGCCGCCGGTGCCCGAGCCAGCAACCAGAG
>CALKUR010000176.1 GCA_937996725.1 uncultured Dechloromonas sp.
CCGGATGAACGGCTGATCACCGACCTACCCGTCACGAACTACTCGCTTCCCACTCCAACTCAGACTCTCACCTTCCACTCTCACCTTCATGGCTCAACTCGTCCTCCTCGTCGTCGCCGCCGCATGGGCCGCTGTCCTGATCCCGCCGATGCTCCGTTCCCGGGTCGAGAATCACCCCAACTCGTCGGTGACCGACTTCCGCCGCCAGCTCTCCACCCTGCAGCGCGCCGTGCCCACCCGCACGATGGTGCCGATGCGGGGCATGGCCCGTCCGCTCACCCAGGCGCCGCAGCAGCGCACCCACGGCCACCCCGGCCAGGTGCGCCGTGCCGCCGCCCCGGCCCCCGGCCGCATGCACCAGGCCACCCTGCAGCGTGACGTCGCGTTGCCCGCCGACGGGCTCGCGCTGGACCTGGGGTGGTGAGGTGAAGCTCCGCGTCCGCTGGAAGATCCTGCTCGCGACGACCGTTCCGCTCGTGGCGCTGGGCGATCCGGAGGCGGTGAAGGCCGTCTATCGCGCCGAGCGCAAGGTGCACGCGAACCCCGGCATGCAGCGCCAGCATCAGGTGTCCAGCGCCGCCGCCAGCCGCGCCTGCAAATTTTTGAAACGGGTCGCGTGTTTGAACGTTCTACCACGCCGACTGAAGGCCAGGTGGATGGCTACCGTCAGACCTTGCGTCTCGGTGGTCTGACCTGGGGTGCTGTGGTACCGGAACAGTGGGGCATTAAAACCCGCGCCGTCGATTTCTTCGACGTCAAAGCCGATATCGAAGCGCTCAATACCGTTGGCAAGCTCACGTTTGAAGCGGCCACGCATCCCGCCTTCCACCCGGGCCGTTCAGCCCGCGTTTTGCGCGATGGTCAGCCGGCTGGCTGGCTGGGTGAACTGCATCCACGTTGGGTACAGCAGTACGAGCTGGAATCGGCCCCAGTCCTCTTTGAATTGGATATTGACCTGCTGACCCCGGCCAAGGTGCCAACCTATGCGCCAGTGTCGTCTTTTCCGGTCGTGCTGCGCGATCTGGCCGTGGTGGTGGATGCTGCCGTGCCGGTGCAACAGCTGTTGGATCGCCTCTGGCAGGGTGCCCCTGAGGTGTTACGGGCGATCGACCTGTTCGACCAGTACCAGGGCAAGGGCGTGCCGGATGGGGCCAAAAGCCTTGCCTTCCGCTTTACCTTGCAGGATACTCAGGCCACCCTTGAAGATCAAAAGGTGGACGAGGTCATGGCACAATTGCTGGAACGCTTTACCGCTGCTGGTGCTACCCTAAGATCCTGAAAACACGATAGAATTGCCGTCCGATATTCAACAGGGTAGGTGTTTGAACCTGCACTGTGTTTTTCCGAAAGACCTGCATCATGACCACACTGACCAAGGCTGAAGTCTCCGATATTCTTTTTGAGAACCTCGGCCTGAACAAGCGCGAATCGAAAGACATGGTTGAAGCCTTCTTCACCGAGATCGCCGATACGCTTACTGCGGGTCAATGGGTCAAGCTGTCGGGCTTCGGTAACTTCCAGTTACGTGACAAGCCGCAGCGTCCAGGTCGTAACCCGAAGACCGGCGAAGAGATTCCTATCTCAGCTCGCCGCGTGGTGACCTTTCATCCCAGCCAGAAGCTCAAGGATGAAGTCGAGCGTGTTCAGAAGTCGAGCCGCGGCTGATTAGACGCAGTAAATCATCATGACCGATCTCTTCAGTCAGCCGGCTGCATCGGACGTTTCGCCGACCGCGTCATCGGCGCTGCCGCCCATCCCCGCCAAGCGTTATTTCACCATCGGTGAAGTCAGCGAACTGTGTGGTGTCAAAGCGCACGTGCTGCGCTACTGGGAACAGGAATTTACGCAGCTCAAGCCGCTTAAGCGTCGGGGCAATCGCCGTTACTACCAGCACCACGAAGTCCTGCTGGTACGCCGTATCCGCGAACTACTCTACGATCAGGGTTATACCATTCATGGTGCCCGCATCCAGCTGAGCCATCCTAACGGTCACAGTAATGGCAACGGTCATGCAAAGACCATGAGTGCTGTCGTGGAAGTCGCGCCTAGTGGCACTTCCCACGAGCTAGCGGCGGCTGTGCCGGCGGACCTCAAAGCCAAACTGCAAGACATCATCCAGCTGCTCAAAGTCTGAGTTTCATTGAGCCGGGGGCGTTATTGCCGTACAATAGCGCCCGTGTCTCGGCGTGTAGCGCAGCCTGGTAGCGCACTTGTCTGGGGGACAAGGGGTCGCAGGTTCGAATCCTGTCACGCCGACCAATAGAATCAATGAATGAGCCAACCTTCACCGGTTGGCTTTTTTATTTAATACAGCCTTGCCATTTAAATTGATCAATGCGTTTTTGTATAAGACGGTTTTTATGGGAGTCGAATGAAACAAGGTTGTGTTTTAATTTTTACAGGTTTAGAATTAAAGCATCGGTTATTTAATTGCCGCCTAATTTTATTAAAACTGTATTAATCCGGAGATAACCATGGATTTGTCGAATCTGAATCTCGATCAACTGAAAGACCTGCTGAAGAAGGTGCCTGGCGAGATCAAGCGCCGTACCGAAGAGGCTACCAGCGCCGCTCGCGAAGCCGCGATTGAAAAACTGAAGCAAATTGCCCGTGAGCACGGTTATTCGCTGGAAGAGCTGGCCGGTACCAAAAAGCCCCGTAAATCGTCGGGTGCCCGTAAGCCGGTTGCCCCGAAATATGCCAACCCGGCAAACCGTTCGGAAACCTGGACCGGCCGTGGCCGTAAGCCGCTGTGGGTTCAAGCCGCTCTGAACCAGGGTAAATCGCTGGACAGCCTGTTGATTCGTTAATTCGATTTAATAGTCGGTTAAAAGGAGGTCTTCGGACCTCCTTTTTTATGGTCATTTAGTTGGGGCGGTCTGCGGTAAGCACGGTGCGTTGCGGTATCCTTATGCCCACGATGACAATTCTTCTTTCTAACGACGATGGCTATTTCGCAACCGGTTTGCGGATATTGCATGAGGCCTTGTCACCGTTGGGAAAAATCAATGTGGTGGCCCCCGAGCGTGATCGCAGTGGCGCGAGCAATTCACTGACGCTGGATCGACCGCTCACCTTGCGCACGGCGCCCAATGGGTTTCAGTTTGTGAATGGCACGCCCACCGATTGTGTGCATTTGGCTGTGACGGGATTGATTGAACCCTTGCCAAGCTTGGTGGTGTCGGGCATCAATCACGGTGCCAATATGGGTGACGATACCGTGTACTCAGGGACCGTTGCAGCGGCGACTGAAGGTTACCTGTTGGGTGTGCCGTCGATAGCGATATCACTGGTGGGTAAAGAAGCCACGCATTTCGAAACGGCGGGCCGTGTGGCCCGTATGCTTGGCGAGAAGTTGCTGAGCCAACCTTTTGGCCAGGCAGTGCTGCTCAATGTAAACGTGCCCGATCTGCCCTTTGAGGCGATCAAGGGTTTTAAGGTAGCGCGTTTAGGTAAACGCCATAAAGCCGAGCCGGTGATTAAAACCACGAATCCGCGTGGTGAAGTCGTGTACTGGGTGGGCCCAGCGGGTGCCGCACAGGACAATGGCCCGGGAACCGATTTTCATGCCGTGGGTGAGGGCTATGTATCCATTACGCCCCTGCGTCTGGATCTGACCCACACGGATCAGCTTGATTCGGTACGCAGCTGGTTGGGCTGATTCATGAGTCGTGCAGCACTTGGACAGGGAATGACCTCAGCCCGTACCCGGGCACGTATGGTTGAACGACTGCAACAGCAAGGCATTACCGATAAAGGCGTGCTGGGCGCGATCAACAAGGTCGAACGTCATCTATTCGTGGATGAAGCGTTTGCGCATCGCGCGTACGAAGATACGGCGCTGCCATTGGGGCTGGGGCAGACGATTTCGCAACCCTTTATTGTGGCGCGCATGATCGAATGCTTGCGTGCCGATGCTCGCCCATTGGGTAAAACACTGGAAATAGGCACGGGCTGCGGTTACCAAGCATCCGTATTGGCAGGGCTGACCAAAGAGGTCTATTCGATTGAACGGCTGGCTGGCTTGATTGAACGCGCCAAAGTGAATCTGCGTGCCATCAAATGTTTTAACGTCCGGCTTAAGCATGGCGATGGCTATCAGGGGATTCCTGAAGCGGCACCGTTTGATTCGATTATTCTCGCCGCGGCTGCGCCGAAGGTGCCCGAAGCCCTCTTACAGCAAATGGCGGTTGGTGGCAGAATGGTCATGCCGTTTGGTGCAAGTCACGAATCGGCTGTGCAGAGAATGTTGTTGATTGAACGGACAGAAAACGGCTGGACTGAAAAGCTGCTTGATCCGGTCAAATTTGTGCCGATGTTGCCGGGTGTGGAATGACGCAAGGTCTGAAAAAACTTTCGATTGGGTTGCTGGTGTTGGCGGCGTTAGCAGGCTGTACATCGCTGCATCGTGCGCCTGTTGATGACGGTGCTAAAACGGCATCACCGTATCCGCCGCTCCCTAAAGACTGCACGCAAACCTGGACCGTCAAACGTGGCGACACGTTGATTGGGATAGCACTCAACACCGGGACGGATTACCGCGATATCGCGGCCATGAACCAGTTGGCTGACATTAACAAGGTTCAACTCGATCGAACCTTGTGCGTGCGTCGTAGTGCGCAGAGGTCGAAGAAGCCGGCGGCAGATTCGCAACCATCGGCTAAGGCCGATCAGCCGGTCAAAGATACCACCAAGGCTGCAGCCGTGAAACCGGTGGACGACATGCCGAGTACGTCGGCGGCAACCAATGCGGCGATGGCTGACGGCATCAAGTTTGCCTGGCCGGCCAAGGGTAAGGTGGTTGCCGGTTTCAATGACGCCTCCAACAAGGGCATCAATATCGCAGGCAAGATGGGTGAGCCAGTTGATGCGGCCGCAGACGGTAAGGTCGTTTACGCGGGCTCTGGCTTGCGCGGTTATGGCAACTTGGTCATCGTGAAACACGATGGCAACTATTTGACCGCTTATGCGCACAACAGCAAGATCCTCGTCAAAGAAGGCGATGCTGTGAGGCGGGGTCAGCGCATTGCTGACATGGGCGATAGCGATGCCGATTCGGTGATGTTGCATTTCGAGGTGCGCCGACAAGGCAAGCCGGTTGATCCACTCAAGTTCATGTCACAACGCGGGACGTGAAAAAAATACCGCGCCGTTCCGATATCCCTTCGCAGCACGAAGGTTCGGAGGGTGCGGATGGCCTTGATGACGATCGCATAAACGAAGACCTCGATGGGGCTGCTTTTGATGACGCGCCACCCCTAGAGCTTGGGGATGCCGATAAGGCAGATCTGACCAAGGGGCATGCTCATAGTGACGGCGGCACCGATGTCACCCAAAAATACCTGAATGAAATTGGTGCCCGTCCTTTGCTCACGGCCGAGGAAGAACTGGCCTTGGCACGTCGTGTATGCACGGGTGATTTTGAAGCGCGCCAGGAAATGGTGGAACGTAATCTGCGATTGGTGGTCTCGATTGCGCGGCATTACATGAATCGGGGATTGCCGCTGCTCGATCTGATCGAAGAGGGCAATCTTGGGCTCATGCATGCGCTGGATAAATTTGACCCCGAACGCGGTTTCCGGTTTTCGACCTATGCCTCGTGGTGGATTCGCCAGGGTATCGAGCGGGCGGTGATCAGCCAGGGTCGTTTGGTCCGCTTGCCGGTCCATTTGGTACGTGACATGAACGCGGTCTATCGCCAACGCCGGCAGTTTATGGTGGCGCATGCCCGCGAACCCAGTCTGGAAGAATTGGCCGCACTCTGCGATAAAACGCCGGAAGTCGTGGAGCAATTACTGCGCCGGAACGACCAAATCCGTTCACTGGATCAACCGCTGGAAAGTGGCTCGGATCAAACGCTGGGTGAAGTTGTCGCCGATGAGCAGGGCGATGATCCGCACGAGACCTTCGCTAGTTCAGAATCGGTGACGCTCTTGTTAGCCTGGGTCGATATGTTGCCGGAACGACAGCGTCAGGTGATCGAACGGCGCTATGGCTTGCGTGGTGGCGAACCAGAAACGTTGGAAGCCATTGCGGCGGATCTGCAGCTGACCCGCGAGCGGGTGCGTCAGATTCAGGGCGAAGCGCTCACCCGCTTGCAAGGCATTATTCGCGGACGACAGTTGACGCCCGATTCCTTACTGTAAAGCGGCCGATTCGTTGGCAGCCAAAGCGGCGGTGCGGGCCTGGCGGATTGCAGCACCGAGTTCGATGACCGACATTGCGTACGCGGCCGAGCGGTTATAACGGGTGACGACGTAATAGTTGTTGAGACCGAGCCAAGTTTGCGTGGGCGCGTGTGGGGTCGTGAGCGTCACCAAGGTTGCGAGCGTGCTATCGCGCAGCGGCGAGGCAAACACGAAGCCGTCATCGCGATACTGGGTCAGGGTAATGCCCGGTTTGACATCAACTTTTTCAAAGGCGGGGGGCAAAGGTTGTGGCGGTGATACCGAAATAACGGCGACCTCATCCTTTTGCCAGCCATGCGATTTGAGGAAGTTGGCGACGCTGCCAATGGCATCGATTGGGCTGTGAATCAGATCCACCTTGTTGTTGCCGTCAAAGTCCACGCCCCAGCGCCGCTGACTGCTCGGCATGAATTGGGGGATCCCCAAGGCACCGGCAAAAGAACCGCGGGTAGTGGATAGATCCATGGCATTGTCGCGAGCGAGCAGCAGATACTGCTCTAGTTCGCCTTGAAAGAACTCGCGGCGGCGCTCGCCATAAAACCCGATGCTGGCCAGGGCGTTGAGCACGTTGAAGCTGCCCATGTTGCGACCGTATTCGGTTTCCACGCCGATAATGGCGACGATAATTTCCTGTGGGACCCCGTATTCGCGCGAAGCGCGCTCCAGCGTGTCAGTGTAGGCATCCCAGAATTGCACGCCACGATTGATCCGCCGACTGTTGACGAAACGTTCTCGGTACGCCGCCCAGTTGGGCGTGAGCTGGGCGGGGGCTGGTGCCATGATGCGGATGATGCGGTTATCGGGCCGTTGGTTTTCAAAGCTGGCCGACAGTGTGCTTTGGTCAAAGCCATATTTGTTGCTCATCTGCTCGATAAACACAACGACTTCCGGGTTTTGCAGCATGGTGGGCGGGTTTGCCGGCTTTTTGGCGGGGCGTGCCTGCACGTTCGTGGCCAGCAAGGCAAATCCCAATGACAGGGGCAGAAGTGCGCGGCAGAAAGTGCCAAGAAAACGGGTCATGGTGACGTTATGCGCTGAGCATGCGGCAAGTGGCGAAGCGCTCATTTTTCCACAATTTGCAGCTTGTCCACCGGCAAGAATGGGCAGATAATGAAATATCAAAACTAAAAGTCATGCAAAAGCATGCGCGGCGCGATTTTTTGCGGAATCGTGTTGATTTGGGGGAGCGGGAATTTATGAGTACGGCGTTTATTACGCATCCGGATTGCCTGAAGCATGACATGGGGGATTTGCATCCCGAGGCACCGGGGCGCTTGACCGCGATCCACGATCACTTGATCGCTCAGGGCATTGATATGTATTTCACGCATCACGAGGCGCCGCTGGCGACCGTGGAGCAGTTGAAGTTGGTGCACCCCGCATCGCACATCAAAAAGATCAAAGATACCTCGCCCGCGTTCGGGATTGCCCACTTAGACCCGGATACGGCCATGAACCCCTTTACCTGGCAGGCGGCGCTCCGCTCTGCGGGTGCGGGCATTATGGCGGTGGACTTGCTCATGGAAGGCAAGGCCGAGAATGCTTTCTGCGCCATCCGGCCGCCCGGCCACCATTGCGAGCGCGAAGCCGCCATGGGCTTCTGTTTTTTCAATAACATCAGTATCGCGGCCCACCATGCGCTGGTGAACCACAAGCTGGATCGCGTGGCGATTATTGATTTTGACGTACACCACGGCAACGGCACCGAGAACATCTGTGCCGGCGACGACCGCATCCTGATGTGCAGCATATTCCAGCACCCGTTCTACCCATATTCCGGCACCGATCATCCGGCGGCCAATATGGTCAATGTGCCGCTCCCCGGCGGGTCGGGCGGGGAAGAGCTACAACAGGCCGTCCTAGAGTCCTGGATGCCGCGCCTGGACGAGTTCAAACCCCAGATGATCTTTGTTTCGGCGGGTTTTGACGCCCATTACGAAGATGACATGGGCGGCATGAAGCTCTTTGAAAAGGATTATGCCTGGGTGACTACCCAGCTGCGGGGGGTCGCCGCCCGCCACGCCAATAACCGCATCGTTTCCATGCTGGAAGGCGGGTATGTCATGTCGGCCCTGGCACGCAGCGTGGCGGCGCATTTACGGGCGCTCGCCGAGATCTGATTTCAGCTAGAATAGCGGTGATTCTGGCGGGGACTCTGTGGTCCCTGACGATAGCCTTTTCAAGGATGGGTTTTTAGATGATCACCGGTTCGATTGTTGCCATTGTCACCCCCATGCATTCCGACGGGCGGCTGGATTTGGATGCCTTTAGAAACCTGGTGGATTTTCATATCCGCGAAAAAACCGATGCCATCGTGGTGGTCGGTACCACGGGCGAGTCGCCGACGGTGGATGTCGATGAGCACTGCCAACTGATTGAGCTGGCTGTAAAGCATTCTGGTGGCCGTATCCCCATCATTGCAGGTACCGGTGCCAACTCCACCAAAGAAGCCATCTATCTGCACCAGCGCGCTAAAGATGCGGGTGCCGATGCGGGTCTTTCTGTAGTGCCGTATTACAACAAGCCCACGCAAGAGGGCCTGTACCAACATTTCCGCAGCATTGCCGAAGCCGTCGATCTGCCGGTGATTCTGTACAACGTGCCTGGCCGTACCGTGGCCGACATGAGCAACGACACGATTTTGCGTCTGGCGCAGGTGCCGGGCATCATCGGCGTGAAAGACGCCACCGGCAACATCGACCGCGCCTGTGATCTGATCGAACGTGCCCCGGAAGGCTTCGCCCTGTACTCCGGCGACGACATGACCTGTATGGCCACCATTCTGATGGGCTTCCACGGCAATATTTCAGTCACCGCCAACGTGGCACCGCGCGCCATGCACGATATGTGTGTGGCCGCCGCCGCCGGCAACGCGAGCGAGGCTGTGCGCATCAATCGTCGTCTGGTGGGCCTGCACCGTCACCTGTTCTGCGAAGCGAACCCGATTCCCGTGAAATGGGCCGTTGCTGAAATGGGCCTGATGTCGCATGGTGCCCGTTTGCCGCTGACCCAACTCGCCCCGGCATTCCACGACCGCGTACGTGCCGCTATGAAACAGGCAGGACTCTGATTAATGACTAAGTTGTTGCGTGTTGGCGTTTTGATGGTGGCCGCTCTGGCTGTGGGTTGCGCGTATTTGCCCGAATCCAAGAAAATCGATTACGGCACCGCTGCTAAGGCACCGCCGTTGGATATTCCGCCGGACCTGACGCGTCCGAGCAATACCACGCAGTACACTGCGCCGAATGTGCCGTCATCGGGCGTGGCCGTATATTCGCAGGTCAATGCCAAGAACAAGGTTGCGCAAACGCAGAAGACTGATGAAAGCGTGCTGCCAGATGGCTCGCGCGGTATCGCCCGCATTGAGCGCCAGGGTAACCATCGCTGGCTGGTCGTCACGGTGCCGGAAGATAAGGCCTGGAATGTCACTAAAGCGTTCTGGCAGGAAAACGGCTTTGTCCTGAAAAAGGAAAACGCGCAGACCGGCATCATGGAAACCGACTGGGCAGAAAACCGGGCCAATGTGCCGGCGGGTGCCATTCAGGGCTTCCTGGGCAAAGTGCTCGGTACGCTGTATTCCACGCCTGAGCGCGATATGTACCGTACTCGCCTAGAAAAAGGGCCGAAAGCCGGTACCACGGATATCTTCATCAGCCACCGCGGCATGGTGGAAGTCTATGTCACCGAAGGCAAAAGTGAGACGCGTTGGCAGCCACGGGATGCCGATCCCACGCTTGAAGCCGAGATGTTGCGTCGCCTGATGTTCAAGTTTGACGGCGTGAGTGACACCGAAGCCAAGGAATTGGCCAAGAAGGGCGATGGCGCAGCGACTGCCAAGGCGCTGGATAAGGCGCGTATGGTGCAGTCGCCGAATGGCGGTGCGATGCTGGTTGTCGACGATACATTTGATCGTAGCTGGCGTCGTGTGGGTCTGGCGCTGGATCGTGTCGGCTTCACAGTGGAAGATCGTGAACGGAACTTGGGCTTGTACTACGTCCGTTACGTCGACTCTGACGACAAATCGGTGCAGGAAAAGAGCGAGGGCGGCTTCTGGGCCAGCTTGGCGTTCTGGCGCAGCAAAGATGACAAGGTGCCGACCAAAGTGCAGTACCGTATTAGCGTGGCAGAACAGAAGGCCGGTGGTCCGACCAATGTGATGGTTCTGGCACCGGGCGATACGGGCCAGGCTGATGTCTCACCGATTGCCCGCCAGATTCTGGATCTATTGCTCCAGCAATTGCGGTGATCCGGTTTACCTCCCTCGGTAGCGGGAGCGAAGGCAATGCACTGCTGATCGAGGCGGGGTCAACCCGCCTCCTCATTGATTGTGGATTACCGGTGCGTCAGGCGATTGCCCGCATTGAAGCGCGCGGTGTCGATCCGATGGGGCTTGATGCCATCCTCGTGACGCATGAACATGGCGACCATATTGGCGGCGTGATGGCGCTGGCCCGTAAAACCGGTGCCACCGTCTGTCTGACGCGAGGTACCCATGCCGCCGTCCACGTACGTTCAACCGATGCCTGTAACGGCGTCACCCTCCGCATTATCGATAGCCACGCGCCCTTTGAATTGGGCAGTGTGGAAGTGCAGCCCTTTCCCGTGCCCCATGATGCGCGGGAACCCGTACAGTATGTGGTCATGCATGGGGCCTTGCGGCTGGGGATTCTGACCGACCTCGGCATGCTCACGCCCCATGTGGAGCGTTCTTTACAGGATTGCGATGGGCTCGTGCTGGAGTTTAATCACGATCCAGACTTGCTGGCGGCCTCATCGTATCCGGATAGCCTCAAGCAGCGCATTGCCGGGCGTTATGGCCACTTATGTAATCGGGATGCGGCGGGGCTGCTGGGGCGGCTCAATCTGGACCGGCTGCAGCATGTGGTGGCGGCGCACTTGTCTCAGTCCAACAATACGGTAGAGCATGTCTATGCCGCCGTGCGCGAAGTGCTGACGGATATTCCGTCGAGCTTTTATGTCGCTAGCCAGGAAGACGGATTTGATTGGTTAGCGTTGCAGGCTTAAGCAGAATTTGTAGGCATGAAAAAACCGGCCCGAGGGCCGGTTTCTTTTTGCAACCGCCGAAGCGGTTCCAAGATCGCAAAAGCGATTACTTGGCAGCTGGTGCTGGAGCAGCAGCAGGAGCAGCAGGAGCAGCAGCAGGAGCGGCGGCAGGTGCAGCTGGAGCGGCAGCAGCAGGAGCTGGGGCAGCAGCCGGGGCA
>CALKUR010000177.1 GCA_937996725.1 uncultured Dechloromonas sp.
AGCGTGGTACAGAAGACTCAAAATAGCCAAGAAAGTAATGATCTTCATCCATTGGTTGGCAAATAAACCAGCCCAACCTTCATAGGTGGCATCACTCATTAAGAAAGCCACTAATAAGATCACTGTGAAAACAATCATGATCACAGCGGTAATACGCTGCAATAACCAATCTTTAAGACCGTAATGCGCGCCAACCACAAGGCGCTTAGGTCCGACATTATTGTTCGCCATGCTCACTCCTTAAAACAAACCAAACAGCTTGGCAGCAAATACCGCTGTCAACGCTAAGCTAACGACCAAAACACCCACGGCAGACTTCGCAGACGCTGGCTTGCTAATCCCCATATGCAAATCGAGGAGCAAGAAACGAATACCCGCACAGAAATGATGCAAATATGCCCAAATCAGAGCCAAAACCACGAGCTTGATGAAAGGATGCGCTAGTACCGTTTTAAAGGTCACAAAGCTGATTTCTGAGGTAACACTTTTGTCAAAAAGATAGAGAACAAAAGGAATCAATAAGAACATGAGAGCACCACTCACACGGTGCAGGATGGAAACCTTGCCAGGCAGGGGCAGGCGGATCGTAGACAGGTCCAGATTCTTAGGACGCTGCTTCTTTTTCATGGCTAACTCTGTCATGTGTTTTCCTTGTATCAAGACAACCCGGAACTTGCGATTGTAACGGAAGCATCTCCGCTTGAAATCCCCCCGCCCCTGCTTTTTACAAGGTTTTTTTCAATGCCGCCAATGCCGCAGCGCAACACAGATCGCGCATCTGAATTGATACGCGCAGCGCCGCTTATCCCAACTCATTGAAATAATGATGATTCGCGGTGGCATAGAGTCCGCGACGCCATTCAGCCGGTCGATTACCGTAGGTGTAAGCCGTACGTTCAACGCTGAGCAGCGGGGTACCAGGTTCGATGCCGAGCACCTGGGCAGCCACAGCGTCTGCGGCCACGGCACGAATCTTCTCTTCGGCGCGCACCATACGTACGCCGAACAGGGACTCGAAGAGCGTGTACAGCGAGCGATCCGAGGCGCGTAGCTGATCCAGACTCAACGTTGGAAATAGATCAGCCGGCAGATAAATTTCGTCGACCACCACCGGCTGCCCATCAAAACGCAGGATCCGGCGCAATTGCAAAACGGGGTCGCCGTGATTAATCGCCAGCGCTTTGGCCACTTCTTGCCCAGCGCGTAGGCTCTGGCACTCCAACGGCTCACTGCGCGAGCGCGGCACAGAACCGTCATCAGGGATCAGGCGTAGAAAACGGAAGAAAGCACGGGGATCGGCATGGGTCGCTACAAACGTGCCCTTCCCTTGCCGGCGCACCAGCAGATTTTCGGCCGCGAGTTCGTCGATGGCACGCCGGACGGTACCCTGGCTGACTTCAAAGCGGGCGGCCAGATCCATTTCGCTGGGGATCATTTCGCCGGGCAGCCACTCGCGGTCGGCAAGCGCCTGAACAATGAGATCCTGAATCTGGCGGTAAAGCGGTCGGAACGCGGGGACGGGTGCACGAGAAGTCATCTGTCTATTTCATCATAAATTTGCGGCAGGATGTCTGGATGCCCACACAATCTGACGTGGATGACGCACAGTGCATTGACAGCACCGTGCCTCACTAATAACATCGAACAGTTTCATCCACACTTCAAAAAATTTCGAGGAGTCATCCATGTCCAAAGCGCCTATGCGCGTCGCCGTCACCGGCGCCGCTGGTCAGATCGGTTATAGCCTGCTGTTCCGTATTGCTTCCGGCGAAATGCTGGGCAAGGATCAGCCCGTCATTCTTCAACTCCTGGATCTGCCGCAAGCCCAGAAGGCTGTACAAGGCGTGATGATGGAGCTGGATGACTGTGCATTCCCGCTACTGCAAGGCATGATCGCGACGGATGACCCGAATGTGGCCTTCAAAGACGCTGACGTGTGCCTCCTGGTTGGCGCCCGTCCGCGTGGTCCAGGCATGGAGCGTGCCGATCTGCTGCAAGCCAACGGTGCCATCTTCACCGTTCAGGGCGAAGCTATCGCCAAGAACGCCAAGGAAGACGTCAAGGTGCTGGTCGTGGGTAACCCCTGCAACACCAACGCCCTGATCGCCGCTGCTGCCGCCAAAAAAGTTGGCCGAACCAACCCGAACAACTACCACGGCATGCTGCGCCTGGATCACAACCGTGCACTGACCCAGCTGGCTCAGAAGACCGGCCGCCCGGTCTCGTCGCTGAAGAAGCTGGTCGTGTGGGGCAACCACTCGCCGACGATGTACGCCGACTACCGTTTCTGTACCTCCAACGGTGACAGCGTCAAGTCACTGGTTAACGACGCTGCCTGGAACAACGATGTGTTCCTGCCGACCGTTGGCAAGCGCGGCGCCGCCATCATCGACGCCCGCGGTCTGTCGTCGGCAGCTTCGGCTGCCAATGCCGCCATCGACCACATCCGTGACTGGCATCTGGGTTCAGACGAATGGGTCACCATGGGTATCCCAGCACCGGCCGACAATGGCTACGGCATTCCGGAAGGCATCGTCTTCGGTTTCCCATGCGAGTGCAAGGGTGGCAAGTTCACGCTGATCAAGGGCCTGGAAATCGACGAGTACTCGAAGGGTAAGATTGCTGGCACCCTGAAGGAACTGACCGACGAGAAAGAAGCCGTCGCATCGATGCTGTAATCGGTCTTTCGACTGCTTCGGCACAAAAGGGTCACGCTTGCGTGGCCCTTTTGCTTTATCCTGTCATTTGTATTGAATCATCGATTTGTGACCCATCATGTCGTTAACTCACGCGCAAGCCAACTCCGCCCTCACGCCTGACGAAGTTCTGTTTCCCGGCGAGAAACCTTTCCCGGTACTACCCGCCGTCGACCATTACTGCGGATCTGAGAAGCTGATGAAAAAGGCCATGGCGATCCAGGCTGAAATCGCCGCAGAATACGGCCCGCTAGCGATGGACATCACCTGTGATTGTGAAGATGGCGCAGCCGCGGGCAACGAGAAAGCGCACGCTGAGCTCTGCGTCGCCATGATCAACTCGAGCGACAACCAGTTCGGCCGTGTCGGCGCACGCATTCACGATGTGACGCATAGCCATTGGAAAGATGATCTGGAAATTCTCGTCGGCGGTGCCGGCCAACGCCTGCCCTTCATCACGCTGCCCAAACCGCGTGGCATCGATGATGTGCGCCTCTTCCTCAAAGAGCTGCGCGCTGTCGAACAACGTCATGGCATCCAGAACCCGATCCCTGCACATGTCCTCATCGAAACGCATGGGGCGCTGCACGAGGTGTGGGACATTGCTGCGCTGGATGGCATTGAATCGCTGGACTTCGGTTTAATGGATTTTGTTTCAGGCCACTTCGGAGCGATTCCCGGCAGCGCCATGAAGAGCCCAGGTCAGTTTGACCATCCGCTCGTACGCCGTGCCAAATTGGAAATATCCAGCGCCGCACTCGGTCACGGCAAGGTGCCATCGCACAACGTGACCACCGAACTCTCCGACCTCGAATACATCCGCCGTGATGCCGATCGCGCCCGTCAGGAATTTGGATATCTACGCATGTGGAGCATTCACCCCGTGCAGATCCGTCCGATTCTTGATGCGATGAGTCCCGACTTTTCCGAAGTTCAGGATGCAGCTGAAATCGTCAGCGCTGCGGCCGATGCCGATTGGGGGCCCATCCGCCACAGTGGCAAGCTACAGGATCGTGCTGCCTACCGCTACTATTGGACGTTGCTTAAACGTGCCCGCACCACCGGCGTGCCGCTGCCGGCCGGCATCGCCGAACGTTTCTTTACCGCCTGACTCCTCCATGACGCACGATACTGATATTGCCCTGATCGAATTCAAAGGCACCACCCTCCCCGTTCTGGCGATCACGCTGCGCAGCCTGGATCCGCAAGAACTGGCCACGGCCAGCGGCGCGCTCTTTGGCGATGGCGGTTTTTTTGATGGCGATCTCGCAGTGCTGGATCTGAGCCAACTCGTGAGCTGGCCTGCCACCATCGATTGGCAGGTCATCGTTGACCTACTGACTAGCCATGGTCTCAAGGTACTGGGTGTCACACGCGCTCATGGCGACCTGGCGAACAGTGCGCAATCTGCTGGTTTGCCCACCCTCACCCTGAGCGCCGGTCGCACGGCAAAACCGATGGCTGCACCGGCGGCCAAAGTTACGGCAGCTGTTCCTGCAACGGACCCCGAGCTGGATAAAATTCCGGCAAGTTTGCGCAAAACACCCTCAGCCCCCACGGAAGAAGTCGTTGCCCAGACATCAACACCCGCAGCGACAGAGCCTAGCGAAGACCTGATCCAGAATCCGGCTAACGTGATCATCGACCGTCCCTTGCGCTCCGGGCAACAGATGTACGCACGCGGCGGCGACCTGATTATTCTCGCCGCCGTGAACCCAGGTGCCGAGGTCATTGCCGATGGCAACATCCACGTCTATGCACCACTCCGCGGCCGCGCCTTAGCCGGTGCTCGGGGCAACGCAGAGGCGCGCATCCTGACCACGGTCTTTGCCGCCGAACTCGTATCGATCGCCGGCATCTACCGTACCTTTGAAGACGGCGTACCTGCGAAACTAGCCAATCAGCCCGTACAGGTCAAACTCGCGACCGAGCCAGTCGTCTCGGCCAGCACGGGCCTGAAGTCCCGCCTGGAAATCGATATCCTACGTGTCGATTAAGTCCGAAACGCCCCAGAATTTCGGCCAAAAACACCTGTAGAGCCACCGGATCGGCTAAAATTGAGGAAGATTTAATCTCTACATCTGGGAGCAGCTGTGACTCGTATTATTGTCGTAACTTCAGGTAAGGGCGGCGTCGGCAAGACCACGACCAGCGCGTCATTTTCCAGCGGTCTTGCCATGCGTGGTTTCAAGACAGCAGTCATCGATTTTGACGTGGGTCTGCGCAATCTGGATCTGATCATGGGCTGCGAGCGCCGCGTTGTTTACGATCTGGTGAACGTCATTTCTGGCGAAGCGACGCTGAATCAGGCACTGATCAAAGACAAACACTGCGAAAATCTGTTCGTGTTACCGGCATCGCAAACCCGTGACAAGGACGCACTGACTGAAGAAGGCGTCGAAAAGGTGCTGAAGGATCTGGAGCACATGGGTTTCGACTATGTCGTGTGCGATTCACCGGCTGGCATCGAGCGCGGCGCCGTCATGGCCCTCACTTTCGCAGACGAAGCCATTATCGTGACCAACCCGGAAGTCTCGTCAGTCCGTGACTCGGATCGCATCCTCGGCATTCTGCAAGCTAAGTCGAAGCGTGCCCAAGCCGGCGGCGAACCTGTCAAAGAACATCTATTGGTCACCCGTTATTCACCGAAGCGTGTCGAAGACGGCGAAATGCTGTCGTACAAAGACGTGCAGGAAATTCTGCGCGTGCCCATCATTGGCGTGATTCCCGAATCGGAATCGGTGCTGCATGCATCGAACCAAGGCACCCCGGCCATTCACATTCAGCAGTCGGAAGTCGCCGAAGCCTACCGCGATGTAATCGCCCGCTTCCTGGGCGAGGATGCACCGCTGCGTTTCGTGGACTACGAAAAGCCCGGTCTCTTCAAGCGTCTGTTTGGAGGCTAAGCAATGTCCCTGCTCTCACTGCTCTTCGGTTCAAAGCCCAAGTCGGCCAATATGGCCAAGGAACGTCTGCAGCTGATCATTGCACGTGAACGTGTGGATGACGGCAAAGCCTCGGCCGATTTTCTGCCGGCCATGCAAAAGGAGTTGGTCGCAGTCATCTCCAAGTACGTGCACATTAACGCTGACGACATCAAAGTATCGATGGAAAAGAAAGGCAATTACGAGGTGTTGGAAGTCAACATCGTCATGCCTAGCTAACACCCAAAGATGTCTTACAAAGAAAAAGCGCCCCGCGGGGCGCTTTTTCTTTGTGTCTTGATTAATTCAGGCCAGAATCTCTGCGATGTCGTTCGCCAGTTTGATTTCACGCTGAAAGTCTTGCCATTCAATCCCCAGCGCATCCCGCGCAGAGACCATGCCGATTGGTCGCCCCTCTTCCAATACCGGCACGTGACGGAAGCTGTGCTGGTGCATGAGATGTAGCGCGTGGGACAACGGCTTATCCCCTTCCATCCCGACCACATCTTTGGTCATCACTTCGGCCAAAGTTGTCTTCTCGGGATCCTTTCCCGCTGCGACGACACGGTTCAACAGATCCCGCTCGGTAAAAATCCCGGCAAGCAAATTGTTTTCCTGTATGACCACAGAGCCTACGCCCTTTTCGCGCATCGCCACGGCAGCATCGTAGATCGTCATCGCTGGGCTACCTATGACCAACGGACGCTGGCTGACGATTGATTTTAATGTACGGGTTGGCATACCACGCTCCTGAATGTTGGGTAGCCCATCATCTGCGGAATCTACCTGCCATGACAAGCTGCAACGCAACAAGCCTAGCGTGCCCGCGTCCCGAGGTGTTACCAGCCTTCGCGAAGGACCTTTTCTGCCCAGAGTAGTGCCGAGAGTGTTTTGCCGTCCGTCAGACGCCCTGCCCGAACTTCAGCCAAGGCTTCGTCCAGCGTCAGGTAAACAACTTCAAGAAACTCCCCTTCATCGAGCGCATTACTCTCCAGAGCAGTGAGTTTTTGTGCCAGATAGATTTCAATGCGCTCATCGGCATAGCCGATGGTCGGATGCATCGTGCCCAGATGACGCCAGTCTGCCGCCTCATTGCCGGTTTCTTCACGCAGTTCACGTTTAGCAGTTTCCAGCGTATCTTCGTCGACATCGATTTTGCCTGCGGGCAACTCCAGCATCACACGCCCGACCGGGTAGCGGTACTGGCGTTCAAAGATTAACCGGCCATCATCCAGCACCGGAATCATCACCACGGCGCCAGGATGCGTTACATATTCCCGAACCCCTTCGGTGCCATCTGGCAAGCGTACCCGGTCACGCCGAACATCCAGCAGTTTACCGCGCCAGATCTGCTCGCTCTCGATGCAGGTCTCGATGAGGTGGAGGTCGTCCTTATCCGGTGTCATAAACATCCTTGTCCAAAAGCAAACGCCCCGGTGATCGGGGCGTTTTGAGCCTTGCGTGAACTCACGCGCGCATTACAACGAACGCAGCAGAGAGAAGGCGCACAGCGACATAATGGTCTGCGGGAACAAGCCAAACAGCGCAATAGCCAACCCATTGATTGACAGTAGGACACGCAGATCGGTCGGTGCGCTGAGCGGCGTTTCATCGAGCGGCTCATCGAAGTACATGATCTTAACGATACGCAGGTAGTAGAAGGCACCAATCAGCGACATCAGCACTGCATAGATCGCCAAACCGATCTGACCCGACGCCACTACGGCCTGCAGAATCGAGAACTTGGCAAAGAAGCCCACAAAGAACGGCACGCCCGCCATCGAGAACATGATCATCATCATCACGGCGGCGAACCAAGGGCTACGCTTGTTCAGACCCTTGAAGTCATCGATACGGTCGGCTTCAAAGCCAGCACGCGATAGCAAGATAACCATGCCGAAGGCTGCGACGCTCATCATTACATAGGCAACAACATAGAACATCGACGAGCTGTAGGCATTCAGCGCGAAGCGTGCGTCGCCGCCAACCACACCCACCACGATGCCAAGCAGCACAAAGCCCATATGCGAAATCGTCGAGTACGCCAACATACGCTTGATGTTGGTCTGTGGGATTGCGGCCAGGTTGCCAATCGCCAGCGACAGCACAGCCAGAATCAGCAACATACCCTGCCAATCCGGCGCCAGCAGGAGCAAGCCCGACACCAGCAGACGCATGGTGATGGCAAAGGCTGCTAGCTTTGGGGCACCACCGATCAGCATGGTGATGGCCGTCGGCGAGCCCTGATAGACATCGGGAACCCACATGTGGAACGGTACGACACCCAGCTTGAAGGCAATACCCGACACCAGGAACACGAGGCCGAAGATCAGCACGGTGGGATTCGACGCATTGGACACGAGCGCATCCGAGATTTCCGGAATGCTCAGGGTGCCGGTGGCACCATAGACCATCGACATACCGTAGAGCAGCAGGCCAGAAGCCAGCGCGCCCAGAATAAAATACTTCATGGCGGCTTCGGTCGAAGCGACACTGTCACGGTTCATCGCGACGAGTGCGTAGACCGACAACGACAGCAGCTCAATACCCAGGTAGATCGTCAACAGGTGATTAGCCGAGATCATAACCATCATGCCCAGTGTCGCGAACAACACCAGCAGATAAAACTCGCCACGCCGTAGATCCGGTCGCTGCAGTACATACGGTCGGGCGTAGAACAGTGTCACGATCACGGTGAGGTAAAGCATCAGCTTCAGCAAATCGCCCATCAGGTCGTCGACGTACAGGCCATTGAAGGCATAGACAACTTCGCCGGTACTGGTGAACAACGTTAGTATGGCGGCGCCGACCAGCGTCAGTTGCGTCAACACGAAGGTGGCCGTCCGGGTCGGGTCCTTAACGCACAAGTCGAACAGGAGAATCAGGCAGCCCATCAACAGGACCAGCACTTCCGGGCTGGCCGTGATGAGATCAAGCACGTGTGGGTTCATATCGTCAGGTTCCGTTACTGGAGTTTGCTGATTGCCACATGACGCAGCAGGTCATTAACCGAGGTGTGCATGATGTGCGTGACCGGTTCCGGCCAGACGCCCATGGCAAGCACGAAGAAAGCCAGAATCGTTAGGATGGCCAGCTCGCGCTTGTTCACATCCGTCAGTTCAGCCACATGATGGTTAGCGATTGGTCCGAAGATGACGCGTTTGTACATCCACAGCGTGTAGGCGGCGCCAACAATCATGGTCGTCGCCGAAATCGCGGCAACCCAGAAATTGACTTGCAGGGCACCCAGGATGACCATGAACTCACCGACAAAACCCGAGGTGGCCGGCAGACCGGCATTCGCCATGGCAAACAACATGAAAAAGGCAGCATAGACGGGCATCTTGTAGACGATGCCGCCACAATCGGCAATCAGATGGGTATGCATGCGGTCATAGACGACGCCGATACAGTAGAACATCGCGCCGGCGACAAAGCCATGCGAGATCATCTGGACGATGGCACCTTCAACTGCCAACGGCGTGAACATGAAGAAGCCGAGGGTCACGAAGCCCATGTGAGCAATTGACGAATACGCAACCAGACGCTTCATATCTGCCTGAACCAGCGCAACGAAGCCGATGTAAACAACTGCGATTAGCGACAGAGCGATCATCAGCCACGACAACTCATGCGAGGCATCAGGCACGATGGGCAGTGAGAAGCGCAGGAAAGCATAGCCGCCGAGCTTCAGGGCAATGGCGGCCAGAACGATCGAGCCGCCGGTCGGGGCTTCCGGGTGGGCATCCGGCAACCAGGTATGAACCGGCCACATCGGCACCTTTACGGCAAAAGCTACCAAGAAAGCCATGAAGATGGCCAGCTGCGGCCCCATCGGAATCGGCATCTGATGCCAATCGAGTATCGAGAAACTGCCGCCCGAGTAGATGAACAGATACAGCTGGGCGATCAGGAACAACAGCGAGCCGAGCAGCGTGTACAAGAAGAACTTGATCGCCGCGTAGACGCGGTTATGACCGCCCCAGATGCCGATGATCAGATACATCGGAATCAGCGAGGCTTCGAAGAAGACATAGAAAAGAATACCGTCTAGCGAGCAGAAAATGCCGTTAAACAGACCCGACATGATCAGGAACGCTGCGTTGTATTGCGCCGGCTTGAATTGAATGACCTGCCAGCCAGCCAGCACAACAATCACCGTGATGAAGCTGTTCAGGATGATGAACGGCATCGAGATGCCATCAATCCCTAGGTGATAGTTAATGTTGAAACGCGGAATCCATGGCGACAACTCGACGAACTGCATCACCGTCGCCTGCGCATCAAACTTCGTATACAGCGGGAAAGTGACGACAAGACCCGCCACAGCGCCGATCAGGGCAAGAACGCGTGTGAATCCAGCGTTGTTATCACGACCGACTGCCAGAATCAGCAGACCGGCCACGATCGGGACCCAGATGGCAAGCGAGAGTAGCGGGTAACCAGACATAGTCATTTCCAGAAGATGCAGGAGCGCGGTTAGACGTTCAGAAGTTGAATCAGGTCGTAAAGAACCACAGAGTCAACAGCGCAAAGACGCCGATGATCATGGTGAATGCGTATTGGTACAGGTAACCGGTCTGGAAGTGACGAACGATACCCGCCACCACACCGACCAGTTTGGCCGAACCGTTAACAAAGAAGCCATCAATGAGGGTGGCCTCGCCAAAACGGTTCAGAAAGCCACCGATCTTGCGCGCACCGCCCGCAAAGACTGCCATGTTAAAGGCGTCGAAGTAGTACTTGTTTTCCATGATCGTGTAGAGACCATGGAAGCGCTTCTGTATCGCTGCCGGTATCGACGGTTTGACCATGTAGAAGTAATAGGTCACCACCAGACCGGCAACCATCAGCCAGAACGGCAGCGTACTGACCGCATGAAGCGCCATCGCGATCGGGCCATGGAACTCTTCCTTCATGTCGGCCATGATCGGAATCGACTTACTGACATAGATCACGCCATCGAAGAAGGAACCGTAAAGCATCGGGTCAATCGCGTAGTAACCAATCAGCACCGACGGGATCGCCAGCAGTACCAGCGGCAGCGTCACAACCCACGGCGATTCGTGTGGTTTGTCGCCCGGCTGCAAGCCATGGTGATGGCCATGATCATCGTGTTCACCATGTTCGTCATGGCCGTGGTGGTCGTCATGACCATGGGCATGCGCCTGGGCAGCAGCGACGTGTTCAGCATCATTCCAACGTTCCGGGCCATGAAACACCAGGAAGTAAGAGCGCATGGTGTAGTAAGTCGTCACAAAAACGCTCACGGTCACCGCAAACAGCGCGTAACCATGACCGGTAATATTGGACAGGTGCACCGCTTCGATAATCGAGTCTTTCGAGTAGAAACCCGAGAAGAACGGGAATGCAATCAGCGAGAACGAGCCGAT
The DNA here is from genome assembly GCA_937996725.1 of uncultured Dechloromonas sp. Lineage (GTDB taxonomy): Bacteria > Pseudomonadota > Gammaproteobacteria > Burkholderiales > Rhodocyclaceae > Fluviibacter. The sequence continues at coordinate 11,014 of CALKUR010000177.1, forward strand.
GAGCGTCGTGATCCAGGTAATCGGCATGTACTTCCACAGGCCACCCATGTTGCGGATATCCTGATCGTGGTGCATACCCATAATGACCGAGCCGGCACCGAGGAACAACAGCGCCTTAAAGAAAGCGTGGGTCATCAGGTGGAAAATGGCGATCGGATAAGCGGCAACACCCAGGGCGACGGTCATATAACCCAGCTGGGACAGCGTCGAATACGCCACGATACGCTTGATATCGTTCTGGATCATGCCCAGGAAGCCCATAAATAGCGCTGTAGTAGCACCGATAATGAGCACAAACGACAAGGCAGTCGGCGACAGGTTAAACAGCGGCGAGCAACGAGCCACCATGAAGATACCGGCCGTCACCATGGTGGCGGCGTGGATCAGCGCAGAGATTGGGGTCGGGCCTTCCATCGAATCTGGCAGCCACACATGCAGCGGCACCTGAGCCGATTTACCCATCGCACCAATAAACAGACAAATACAGGTCACCGTCATGAGCGACCACTGGGCATCGCCCCAGAGGTTGATGGTCTTATCGGCAAACTTCGGCGCAGCCTTAAAGACTTCGGCGTAATCCAGGGTGCCGAAGTAAGCCAGCACCAGACCGATGCCCAGAATGAAACCGAAGTCACCCACGCGGTTAACGAGGAATGCCTTCAGGTTAGCGAAAATCGCCGTGTCACGGTTCATGTAGAAGCCGATCAGCAGATACGACACCAGACCCACGGCTTCCCAGCCGAAGAACAGCTGCATGAAATTGTTGCTCATGACGAGCATCATCATCGAGAAGGTAAACAGGCTGATATACGAGAAGAAGCGGCGGAAGCCATCATCCTCGGCCATATAGCCAATGGTAAAAATGTGAACCAGCAGTGACACGGAGGTCACGACGCACATCATCATCGCCGTTAGCGTATCAATCTGGAAACCCACACTGAAGGTGAAGTCGCCACTGGTTGCCCACGTGTACAGATTACCGTTGAAGGTATGGCCGGCCAGCACATCTTTCAGAACCAGCAACGAGGCAACCATCGAGATCGCCACGCCAAGGATGGTAATCCCAGCGGCAAACCAGCGCGGCACTACGCGGCAGAAGAGGCCAGACAGGGCAGCACCAACCAGAGGTGCCAGCGGAGCGGTGAGGTAAAGGGTTTTCATGTCCATGAGACGATTCCTGCTTAGCCCTTCATGCGATCGAGATCATCCACGTGGATCGTGGACAAATTACGGAACAGTACAACCAGGATAGCCAGGCCGATTGCCGATTCGGCAGCCGCCACGGCCAGGATAAAGAACACGAACACCTGCCCGTTCAGATCTTGCAGGAAGTGCGAGAAGGCGATGAAATTGGTGTTCACTGCCAGCAACATCAGTTCGATGGCCATCAGGAGAATGATCAAGTTCTTCCGGTTCAGGAAGAGACCGATCACGCTGATGCCAAACAAGACAGCGGCCAGGACGAGGAAATGTGAGAGGGTCAGCAAGGCAGTCTCCGGATCGAGCTCGGCTGGGTTACTGGGGAGCGCCCTCACCGGCTTCCGGTGCGGGGGCGGGTTGAGATTTCACAGCGTCCATCTTGACGATGCGAAGACGATCCGAGGCCTTCACGGCAACCTGATCGCTGATGTCTTGCTTCTTACTATCCTTGCGGCCACGGTAGGTCAGCACAACCGCAGCAACGATGGCCACCAGCAGAATCGCCGCAGCGATCTGATCAGGATAGGTGTACTCGGTGTAGAGCAGCAGACCCAGGTCCTTCGTGTTCGAAGAATCAGCCAGTTCCGGGGGCAGCGGTGTGTCGAAGACCTGGAAGTACTGACCGCCCAACACAATGGTCATTTCCAGAATCATCAGGATGCCAATCAGCGAACCCAACGGCAGATAGCTCCAGAAACCCTGGCGCAGTTTGTCGAAGTTGATGTCGAGCATCATGACCACAAACAGGAACAGCACCATAACGGCGCCGACGTAGACCAGAATCAAAACAATCGCCAGAAATTCGGCCTGGGCGATCAGCCAGACGGCAGCGGCTGTAAAGAAGCTGAGCACGAGGAACATCGCAGCGTTCACAGGGTTACGTGCCGTAATGACGGCTAAACTCGAACCCACCAGAATGGTGGAGAGCACGTAAAAGAGGATCAGTTTAAATTCCATCTGCAATCCTTAGCGGTATTTCGCATCGCCGGCACGGTCTTCAGCGATCTGTGTTTCATAACGATCACCGTTGGCCAGCAGCATCGGCTTGGTGTAGTACAGATCACCACGCGCTTCACCGTGGTACTCAAAGACACGGGTTTCGACAATCGCATCGACCGGGCAGGCTTCTTCACAGAAACCGCAGAAAATGCACTTGGTCAGATCGATGTCATAGCGTGTGGTGCGACGGCTACCGTCATCACGCTGATCCGATTCGATGGTGATGGCTAGCGCTGGGCAGACTGCTTCGCAGAGTTTGCAAGCAATGCAGCGCTCTTCCCCATTGGGATAGCGACGCAGTGCATGCAGACCACGGAAGCGGCGGCTTTGCGGCGTCTTTTCTTCCGGATACTGGACAGTGATCTTCGGCTGGAAGAAATACCAACCAGTCACACTCAGACCCTTGCAGAGCTCTTTCAGAAACAGGCTATTAACAACCTGCTTGCTCTTGGTGACGAATTCGCTAATGGCACCCATGATCTTAGTTCCAGATATTCAGCGGAGAGATCAGCCAGACGCCAACGACGACCAGCCAAATAATTGTCAGGGGGATAAACACCTTCCAGCCCAGACGCATGATCTGGTCATAGCGGTAACGCGGGAATGTCGCGCGGAACCACAGGAAGAGGAACAGCAACGCCGAGGCCTTCAACGCCAGCCAGAAGAAACCGTCGGGCAGGAAACCCACCGGCGACAGCCAGCCACCGAGGAACATGATCGAGGTCAAGAAAGCGATCAGGATCATATTGGCGTATTCGGCCAGGAAGAACAGGGCAAAGGCCATGCCCGAGTAATCAACGTGGAAGCCAGCAACGATTTCCGATTCGCCTTCAGCCACGTCGAATGGCGCACGGTTGGTTTCAGCCACGCCCGAGATGAAGTAGACCAGGAACATCGGGAACAACGGGACCCAGTTCCAGGAGAGGATGCTCACGCCATAGTCGGCAAACAACCCTTTACCCTGACCATTGACGATATCCGACAGATTCAGGCTTTGCGACACCATCAGCACACAGACCAGCGCGAAGCCCATCGCGATTTCGTACGACACCATCTGCGCAGCACAGCGCATAGCACCGAGGAACGCGTACTTCGAGTTTGACGACCAACCGGCCAAAATGACACCGTAGATACCGACCGAGGACAGCGCCAATACGAACAGCAAACCGGCATCGATATCTGCCAGGACCATGCCATCGGCAAACGGAATCACCGCCCAGGCAACCAGCGCCGGTGCAATCGACAGCACCGGTGCCAACAGGAACAGGCCTTTGCTCGACACCGTCGGAACAATACTTTCCTTGAGCAACAGCTTCAGACCATCGGCAATCGGTTGTAGCAGACCGAACGGGCCCACACGGTTCGGACCGATACGCACCTGCATATAACCGATGACTTTACGTTCGAAGTAGGTCAGATAAGCGACGGCTAGCAGCAGCGGTGCCACAATGCCAACGATCTTCACCAGCGACCAGACGACCGGCCAGCCTGCCCCGAAGAGGTTTTGACCAGCTTGAATCAGGGCATCCATCAGACACACTCCACGACGATCATGTCATTCAAGGCACCGAGGTTCGCCGTCGACGGGTGGGCGGCGGCAATGCGCACACAACCATCCGGCACGGTGTTATCGAGTACCGCATTCAACAATGCCGAGCCCTCGCTACCTTTCACACGGACCGAGCGGCCATCGGCAGCACCGACACCAGCCAGCGTACACGCGTTCATGCGCGCAGTCGGTGCTTGAGCATCACGAGTCTTCTGCAGTGCCGGCGCACGGCGCGCCAGACCATCGGCAAAATAAATCGGCACATCGGCAATACGCTGCAGACCGCTACCCTGCAGCGCCGTCGCTGCGGTGGCCGCAGGGGCGATTGCGCGAGCCAGCGAACCATCCGGCAGGCTATGGCCATCGACCAGGATCTCATTACGAATTTCTTCGCTGCTCTGGTAGTCGCAACGCTCGACGTTGAGCAGGTTGCCCAGGACACGCAGCAGCTTCCAGCCCGGACGCGATTCTCCAGCAGGACGGACCACACCGACGAAGGATTGGGCACGGCCTTCGGTATTAACGAAGGTGCCCGAGGTTTCGGTATACGGTGACAGCGGCAGCAACACATCGGCATAAGCCAGTGCGTCGGCATCCTTAAAGGCGCTGAACTGAACCACCATCTCGGCAGCGTTCAGCGCACGCAACGCCTGTGCCGGGTTCGCGACGTCGAGCGACGGTTCGCAACCGAACAGAATGTAGGCCTTACGCGGTTCTTCGAACATGCGCGACGCATCACGACCACCCTGTTGCGGGCAAGCCTTGGCAACATACCCACCAACCGAGTTCGCCGCTTCACCCACCGTCCCGGCCGAAGCGCCGGTGATCGTGGCCGCGACCAGCGCGGCAAACAGCAGCAGCACCCCGGCGACCGCGATCGTCGACGCCTTCGAGGCGGCCGCCGCGCGGGCCGCACTGGCGTCGTTTGCCGGAGCGCCGCTCGACGGGCTCTGGATCCACCTCGACGCCGACGTGCTGGGTCGTCACGTGTTGATCGTCGAAGACATCATCGA
>CALKUR010000178.1 GCA_937996725.1 uncultured Dechloromonas sp.
CAGCCGCTGGCGAGGGGCCCGAGGGCTCCACCTGCCGTGTAGCCAGCGATCATGGCCGAGGTACCGGCCAGCACACCGGAATCCGTTGCCATGAGCAAAGCCGGTTTCAAATTCGTCGGCCCGACCATCTGCTATGCCTTCATGCAGGCGGCAGGGATGGTCAACGACCATCTCGCAAACTGCCCACGGCACAAGGCCGTTCAAGCGTAACCCAACGCCCGGGCGATCTTCTGTCTAGGCACGCTCGGCTTAGGCACCTGCCCTCTGGGCAGATCAAACCAGTTGCGTACATCGTCATCGAGTGCGATGCCGTGCATGTAGTTATAGATGGCTTTTCTGAGGCCCTGGCCTAAGAGATCGTGATCAACGCCAGTCGGGTCAATAAACGCGACGTCATTCTTGGCAAAGCTGATGGGCGGCAATGGTTGCAGCGTAATACCGTAGGCAGCCGGGTCTTTACCGACAGGCGAATGCACCGTACACGTAAAGCGGTGGAAGAAGCCACTGTGGATGCAGCCGTTTTCAAAGAGCTGGCGCACATATTCCAGCGCATCCACCGTATCCTGCACGGTTTGGGTGGGAAAGCCGTACATCAGATAGGCATGCACCAGAATACCGGCATCGGTAAACGCGCGGGTGACTTGCGCGACCTGTTCAACTGAAACGCCCTTCTGCATCAGCTTGAGCAACCGATCAGACGCCACTTCCAGACCTCCGGATACGGCAATACAACCGCTCTCGGCCAGAAGATCAACGACCTCCGGGGTGAAGGTCTTCTCGAAGCGGATATTGCCCCACCAGGAAATCTGCACCTTACGCCGGATCAGCGCTTCCGCCAGCGCCTTGAGCATTTTCGGCGGCGCTGCCTCATCAACGAAGTGGAAACCGGTCTGTCCGGTCTCTGCGACGATCTGTTCGATACGATCGACTAGGAGGTCGGCCGAGACGGTTTCGTAACGGGAAATATAGTCGAGACTGATGTCACAGAAGCTGCACTTCTTCCAGTAGCAGCCCTGGGCAATCGTCAGCTTGTTCCAGCGGCCATCGCTCCACAGGCGATGCATCGGGTTCAGCATATCCAGCAGTGATAGATAGCCCTTGAGCGGCAGGCCGTCCCAGGTGGGTGTACCGATCTCCTCAAAGGTAATATCCGGCTCCGGCCAATGGATATAGCGAACGTCCCCTGCCGCATCACGGACGAAGGTGCGTACGAGGCGATCTACCGCACGTTTTCCCTGAAGATGCTCGACGATGGCTAACGATGGGCGCTCGCCGGCATCTAGCGTGACGAAATCGACGAAATCAAAAACAGCTGGTTCAGCCAGTTCCCGCAACTCGGTGTTGACGAAGCCACCCCCCAGCGCGATAAGCAGATTGGGCGCTACACGGCGGATCGTCTGAGCCATGCGGAATGCCGCATAGACGCTGCCCGGGAATGGCACGGAAAGTAGTACGAGATCGGGCTTTTCACGTACAACGGTTTGAACCGTGAGGCGATCCAGATACAAATCGACTAATGTCGGTTCAACCGCCAACGCCGTGGCCAGGGGTTCAAAGCTCGGTTGGCTGGCGGCCAGAGATTCGGCATAGCGGACGAATTCGAAGCGGTCGTCGACCGCATCGCGAATCACATCGGCCAGATCATTCAGATACAGCGTGGCGTAATGACGCGCCCGATCCTGCGTGCCTAACGCACCGAATGCCCAGCCCAGCGAGTCGCCGCTTTCGTCGTCGTAGGCATCCAAAGCCTGAAAGCGCGGACCTTCGGGCAGATAACCACGCGCCACAATGCGGTGGGCCAGCGTGGGATCAATCCCTTGCAGAAAGGCAATGACGCGATCAATAGTGACCTGATAGCGCTCGTAATAATCGAGGAAGAAATTAACCGTAGCGCTGCGCGCTGCTTCCGGCTGCTTCAGTGCTACAGCCCTGATGTCGACCAAGCCTTCTCCTGACAACAAGGACAAGACCAGCTTCAACGCCAGATCATCCTGGACGGCATCCAGCCCTTGCGAACGCAGAAAGCCGGTCAGATACGCCGTCGAGGGATACGGTGTATTCAGCTGCGTCATCGGCGGGATGAGGCTGAGAATCTTGAATGATTTCTGCTGGGTCATGACAAAGAAAAACCCGCCGAAGCGGGTTTATGCGAATTCAACCGGTCACTCCCACTCGATCGTGGCCGGCGGTTTACCCGAGATGTCATAAACCACCCGGTTAATACCACGCACCTCGTTGATGATGCGATTGCTGACCTTGCCGAGCAGGCTGTGCGGTAGTTCCGCCCAGTGCGCGGTCATAAAATCCTGCGTTTCGACAGCACGCAGCGCGACGACATATTCGTAGGTACGACCATCGCCCATCACACCAACGCTCTTGACCGGCAGGAAGACGGCAAAAGCCTGCGAGGTCTTCTCATACCAGCCGGCGGCGCGTAGTTCATCAATGAAGATAGCATCGGCACGGCGCAGCAGATCAGCGAATTCTTTTTTGACTTCGCCCAGAATGCGCACACCCAGACCCGGGCCCGGGAACGGATGACGATAAACCATGTCATGCGGCAGTCCCAGCGCCACACCGAGTTCGCGGACTTCGTCTTTGAACAGTTCGCGCAGCGGCTCCAGTAGTTTGAGCTTCATGTGCTCGGGCAAGCCACCGACGTTGTGGTGCGACTTGATGGTGTGTGCCTTGCCGGTCTTGGCACCGGCCGATTCGATCACGTCCGGATAGATGGTGCCCTGCGCCAGCCATTTGGCATTGACCAGTTTCTTCGATTCGGCGTCGAAGACTTCGACGAATTCGCGGCCGATGATTTTGCGCTTCTGCTCCGGATCGCTCACGCCCTTGAGATGGCCGAGAAACTGCTCAGACGCATCGACATGCACGACCTTGACGCCCAGACCACGGGCAAAGGTTTCCATGACCTGCTCGGCTTCGTTCAGACGGAGCAGGCCGTTATCGACGAAGACGCAGGTGAGTTGATCGCCGATGGCACGATGGATTAGTGCAGCGGCCACGGACGAATCGACACCACCCGACAGACCAAGAATAACTTCATCCTTGCCGACCTGGGCGCGGATCTTTTCAACGGCCTCTTCCACGTAATTCGGCATGGTCCAATCGCGACCGCAACCACAGATGTCATGCACAAAACGGGCAAACATCTCTTTGCCCTTCAGCGTGTGCGTTACTTCCGGGTGGAACTGTACGGCGTAAAAACCTCGATCCTCATCCGCCATGGCGGCGACCGGCGTCGATTCGTTATCGCCGATAACCTTAAAGCCCGGCGGCAGTTGGGTGACTTTGTCACCGTGGCTCATCCAGACGTCGAGCAGGCCGTGGCCTTGCTCATTGCCACGATCTTGCAGTCCTTCGAAGAGTTTCGAATGACCACGCGCACGCATTTCGGCATAACCGAATTCACGCTTGTTCGAACTTTCGACCTTACCGCCTAGCTGCTCAGCCATGGTCTGCATGCCATAGCAAATGCCAAGCACGGGCACACCCAGTTCAAAAACGGCTTGCGGCGCTTTCCAGTCCGTCGCTTCATAAACCGAGTTCGGACCACCCGACAGGATGATGCCCTGTGGCTTGAACTCGCGTACGAAGTCGTCGCTCACATCGAAGGGATGCAACTCACAGTAGACCTGCTGTTCACGGACGCGACGCGCGATGAGCTGCGTGAGTTGTGAACCGAAATCGAGGATGAGGATCTTCTGGTGCGAGCGGGACATAGCGATGACGGAATCAGATTAATCAACGTGGTAGTTCGGTGCTTCTTTGGTGATCTGCACATCGTGCACATGCGACTCACGCACGCCGGCCGAGGTGATTTCAACGAACTGGGCACGCTTGTGCATATCGGCGATCGTGGCACAGCCCAGGTAGCCCATTGACGAACGCAAACCACCCATCAGCTGATGGATGACGGCCAGTACCGAACCTTTATAGGGAACGCGGCCTTCGATGCCTTCCGGCACGAACTTATCAACGTTGGCGGTGTTTTCCTGGAAATAACGGTCGCTGGAACCAGCTTGCATGGCACCCAGCGAGCCCATACCGCGGTAACTCTTGTACGAACGCCCCTGAAATAACTCGACTTCGCCCGGTGCCTCTTCGGTACCGGCAAATAAGCCACCCAGCATGACGCAGTTAGCACCAGCGGCGATGGCCTTGGCGATATCGCCCGAGAAACGGATGCCACCATCAGCGACCAGCGGTACACCGGTATCAACCAGCGCTTTGGCGACATTGGCAATCGCGGTGATCTGTGGCACGCCGACACCGGCGACGATACGGGTCGTACAGATCGAACCCGGGCCGATACCGACCTTAACGCCATCGGCCCCATGATCGGCCAGCGCACGTGCGGCATCGGCCGTGGCGATGTTGCCACCAATGACTTGCACTTGCGGGTAATTCTTCTTGACCCACTGCACGCGATCCAATACGCCTTGCGAGTGGCCGTGCGCGGTATCGACGACGATAACGTCAACGCCGGCTTCAACCAGCAGTTCGACGCGTTCTTCTGTACCGGCACCGACACCTACCGCTGCACCGGCGCGCAGACGACCCGAGGCGTCTTTGGACGCGTTCGGGTGCTCGGTGGCCTTGAGAATATCCTTCACGGTAATCAGACCGTGCAACTGGAATTCGTCGTCGACGACCAACACACGCTCAATACGGTGTTGATGCATCAGCGCCTTGGCCTCTTCTATGCTGCCGCCCTCACGAACCGTCACCAGCTTCTTCTTCGGCGTCATGATCTGGCGGACCGCCTGATCCAGGTTGTCTTCGAAGCGCAGATCACGGTTAGTGACAATGCCGACGACCGTGCCGCTCTTATCGAGGACCGGCAAACCGGAAATACGGTGTTGACGGGTCAATGCCAGCACTTCGCGCACCGTCATATTCGGGTTGATCGTGATCGGATCTTTCAGGACACCCGATTCATAACGTTTGACTTTGGCCACCTCGGCCGCCTGTTGGGCCGGCGGCAGGTTTTTATGGATGATGCCGATACCGCCCTCTTGCGCCAGCGCAATGGCAAGACGACCTTCAGTCACCGTATCCATGGCGGCCGACAACAATGGCATATTGAGGGTAATGTCGCGCGTTAGACGGGTTTGCAGGGAAACATCGCGCGGAAGGATTGCGGAGTGCGCCGGAACGAGCAAAACGTCGTCAAATGTCAGCGCTTTCTGTATTAACTGCATGGTCTCAAGCCCCAAGCCACAAAACGATATTATACGGAACTATCGCCTTCCCGTCTTGCCCTTATGCTGTTTTTCAAGCCTACCCGACGCCCCGTACGACCAAGCGCCGTCCCACTCTGGCCGGTGCTTGCGGGTGTGCTTATAGCCACGCTTTCTGGTTCAGCCTGGGCACAGTTACAGTCCGGGCGGGATGCTGCCGGCAACCTGTGGCTGAGCGATCAGGGCTTACCCGCTGGGGTGCAGCCGGCCCCCCTGGAATTAGACCAGGTGATGAGTTTGACACCGGATACCCGGACCCCTGAACCGGCTGGGCGACCAGCCCCGCCTCCCGAACGCTCACCGGTGACGAACCAACGAATGACTGCCGAGGAATCCGCCACTTGCCGCAGCATCGACAAACGTTACGAAGAGACCCGGGTCAATCTGGCGAATATCGAACGAGACAAGGCCAGCGGCAAAGTGCTGATTCCCGACTCGGGGTTGGTGACGATCCGGCAAAACCTGGCATCGCTAGAACGCCTGAAAGCGCTCTGCCCAAAAACGCCTTAAAAACGAATCAGGCGTCGGCAGATTCGCCGGCGTTGAGTTCGGCAGCGCCGCGCTTCATGACTTTTCCTTCGGCGGCCTTTTGACGGCGCACTTCTTTCGGATCGGCGATCAGCGGACGATAGATCTCGACGCGATCCCGATCGCGCAGCACGGCATCGGCCTTGATCAGCTTGGCAAAAACGCCGAGCTTGTTACGACCGCCCGGTTCGATGTCCGGATATTTCTGCAACAACCCCGAAGCTTCTACGGCCTGCTGGGCTGTGCTGCCTTCGGGCAAATCCAGCGTGACAAGTTCCTGACGTTCGGGGAGTGCGTAGATGACTTCGATTTTCATGAGCCGTAAACCTGTGCGGCCCGCTGTACGAAGGCCTCGATAAACGTATTGGCAATCCGGCTGAAGACCGGACCGATGATCTTTTCGAAGAGCTTACTTGAAAATTCGTAGCTCAACCGGAATTCGATTTTGCAGGCCGTATCGCCCAGCGGTTTGAAATGCCAGGTACCGTCAAAGCGACGAAACGGTCCATCAACCAACGTCATGGTCATTTCAGTCGGAAAGTTTTTGGTGTTTTCCGTAGTGAAATGCGATTTGACGCTGAGAAAGTCGATATGCAGCGTGGCCACCGTTTGACGCTCGTCACGGAACTTGAGTTCGGTCTTGGCGCACCACGGTAGAAACTCGGTATAGCGCTCGACGTCGTCGACCAACGCGTACATTTCTGCCGGTGTATGTTCGATGAGGACGGTTTTCTCGACGAGCGCCATGACTGCATTGATGAAGGAGGTTGCTAGAATGCCGTATTCTAGCGAAAACTGGGCCAACGCCCCACTCCCACCTCCGTATGAGCATTGTTTCCAATAAAAAAGCCTTTCACGAGTACTTCATCGAAGAACAATTCGAGGCAGGAGTATCGCTGGAAGGTTGGGAATGCAAAGCAATTCGAGCCGGACGGGTGCAGATTAAGGAAGCCTACGTGGTCGTGCTGCATGGCGAGCTGCATCTCCTCGGTATGCATATCACGCCGCTGATTTCGGCGTCTACCCACGTTAAGCCTGATCCCACGCGAACGCGCAAGCTGCTGCTCCATCGGCGCGAGATCGACACGCTGATCGGTAAAGTAGAACGGGCCGGTTATGCCCTAGTACCGATCGACCTGCATTACCGCAAGGGCCGGATCAAGGCCGAGATCGGGCTGGCCAAGGGTAAGAAGCTGCACGATAAGCGTGACAGCGAAAAGGAAAAAGACTGGAAACGCGAGCAGGGCCGCCTGCTTAAAACCCAGGTTCGTTAAGAGGTCGAATGATGTTGATCCCCGATCACCTGGCTCAGGCCAATGACGCATTGATTTACGGCTTGGGCCTGGCCGCATCGATTACCTGCGCGCTGACTGGCGTTCTGGTAGCCCGCGACAAAGGCGTTGATCTCTTTGGTGCCCTGATGGCAGGTGTCGCCACCTCACTGGGCGGCGGCACCGTGCGCGACCTCCTGCTAGGACGCAAGGTGTTCTGGATGGCCGATGAGACCTACCTCTGGTTCACCGTGGTCACAGCAGCGCTGACGTTTTTTATCACGCGCGTCCGCCATCTGCCTGAGAATCTGTTTCTGATTCCCGACGCCATCGGTCTTTCATTGTTTGCCATCGTCGGCACGCAGGTCGCGCTGGACTGGAATATGCCCTGGCTAACGGCCAGCATGCTCGGCGTGGCGACCGCCGTCTTCGGCGGTTTGCTGCGCGACGTGATGATTAATCAGGTGCCGTTGGTCTTTAGTAGCGAGCTATACGCCACGGCTGCCTGGTTCGGTTCGATGACGCTGATCATTCTCGATGCACTCGGCGTGCATGCCACCGTAGCCGCCTGGGCCGGCATTCTAGTCTGCATTGCCGTGCGGCTGATCGCGATTCGCTGGAAAGTCACCCTGCCCAGCTTTAAGCATCACGGATAAAAAAACCGGGGCACTCTTTCGAGCGACCCCGGTTCTTTAAGAGCTAACGGCTGATTAGCTGCGCTTGGCGATCTGCTGCCAGGTTTCGATCACGGTATCAGGGTTCAAGGAGAGGCTGGTGATGCCCTTCTCCGTCAGCCACTCGGCCAGATCCGGATGATCCGACGGGCCCTGACCACAGATACCGATGTACTTACCGGCCTTATTGCAGGATTCGATGGCACGTTCCAGCAGAATCTTCACGGCCGGATCACGCTCGTCGAACAGCGAGGCGACTAAACCCGAGTCGCGATCCAGACCCAGCGTTAGCTGCGTCAGATCGTTCGAACCAATCGACATGCCATCGAAATACTCGAGGAACTGATCAGCCAGCAATGCGTTCGACGGAATTTCACACATCATGATGAGTTTGAGATCGTGTTCGCCGCGGCGCAGACCGTGGCTAGCGAGCAGCTTCTCGACTTCGGCGGCTTCGCCCAGCGTACGCACAAACGGCACCATCAGTTGCACGTTGGTGTAGCCGAGGATTTCACGCACGGTGCGCATGGCCTTACACTCCATCGCGAAACAATCCTGGAAGGACTGCGCGATGTAACGCGAGGCGCCACGGAAACCCAGCATCGGGTTCTCTTCTTCCGGCTCGTAGAGGTCGCCGCCAAGCAGTTTGCGGTATTCGTTCGACTTGAAGTCCGACAGACGCACGATCACCGGCTTCGGCCAGAAAGCGGCGGCAATGGTCGCCACACCCTCGACCAGTTTATCGGTGAAGAAATTGACCGGATCGGCATAGCCACGGGCGCGACGCTCGATTTCTTCGCGCTTGCTGGCCGGCAGACGGTCGATATCGAGAATAGCTTTCGGGTGAACACCGATGATGTTATTGATAATGAATTCGACGCGGGCCAGGCCGACGCCTTCGTTCGGTAGTTGCGCGAAATCGAAGGCCAGCTCGGGGTTGCCGACGTTCATCATGATCTTGACTGGAATCTTCGGCAGCTCGCCGAGATCACGGGTGGTGATTTCATATTCCTGCGCACCACGGTAGACGTGACCGGTATCGCCTTCGGCACAGGACACCGTGACCACTTCACCTTCGGTCAGCGTGTCGGTAGCGTCGCCGCAACCAACGATCGCCGGAATCCCCAGTTCGCGCGCAATAATGGCCGCGTGACAGGTACGACCACCACGATTGGTGACGATGGCCGAGGCGCGCTTCATCACCGGCTCCCAGTTCGGGTCGGTCATATCGGCGACCAGCACATCACCCGGCTTCACGCTGTTCATCTCGGCCGGATCACTCACCACGCGCACCGGGCCGACACCGATCTTCTGACCGATAGCACGACCCGAGGCCAACACTTTGCCATACGACTTGAGCGCGAATTTCTCGACCTTGTCTTTCGACTCTTGCGATTTCACGGTTTCAGGACGAGCTTGCAGGATGTAGAGACGACCATCGGTACCATCACGGCCCCACTCGATGTCCATCGGGCGCTCGTAATGCTTTTCAATGATGTCAGCGAAGCGGGCAAGTTCCAGTACCTCTTCATCACGGATAGAGAACTGGTGACGCTCGGCTTCGGCCACATCGACGGTATGCGTCGACTTACCGGCGACCTTGTCGGTCGAGAAGATCATCTTGATCAACTTCGAACCCAGGTTACGGCGGATAACGGCCGGACGGCCTTCGCGCAGCATTGGCTTGTGAACATAGAACTCATCCGGGTTCACGGCACCCTGCACCACCGTTTCGCCCAGACCATACGATGCGGTCACAAAGATCGCATCACGGAAACCGGATTCTGTATCGAGCGTAAACATCACACCGGCCGCCCCTTTGTCAGAGCGGACCATGCGCTGAATGCCGGCCGACAATGCCACGTCAGCGTGGGCGAAGCCCTTGTGCACACGATATGCGATCGCTCGATCGTTGTAGAGCGATGCGAACACTTCCTTGATGGCGTGGAGGATGTTTTCCAGGCCGCTGATGTTGAGGAAAGTTTCCTGCTGACCGGCGAACGAGGCATCCGGCAGATCTTCGGCTGTCGCCGACGAGCGCACGGCAAACGAGGCTTCCGGGCCGCTCTCGGCGATGAGCGCAGCGTAGTGCACGGCGATTTCTTTTTCGAGTTGTTCTGGGAACGGAGTTTCGACTACCCACTGGCGAATTTCGGCACCGACCTTGAGCAGCGCATCGACGTCATCGACATTCAACGACGAGAGGCGCGCGTTAATCTTTTCTGCCAAGCCATTGTGCGCGAGGAAGACCCGGTAAGCCTCGGCCGTCGTCGCGAAGCCGCCCGGTACGCGCACGCCGGCGGTGGACAGCTGGCTGATCATTTCGCCCAGTGAGGCATTCTTACCGCCGACCTCTTCCACATCGGTCATGCGCAGTTCTTTGAAGTTTTTAACAAAGGCGTTCATAAAGATCCCCGTTGATGAAGGTTAAAAGTAAAACGTTAGAAAGCGTTCGCGGCGATGCGACGATCGGCGCGCAATTCAGACACTTCACGACGCGCCTGTGCACGCTGTGCCTGATTGAGGGTTTCCCGGAAGAATCCGGCATGCGTTGCCGCTGCCAACCGGGCAGCCGCTGCGTTCTGTTGACGTACGGCATCGACAATGCCGGTCCATTGCTCGACCAACATGCGGCTGGCCACCGGGACGCTGATCAACTCGCCGAGATTGAACAGGATGTCTTTCTCAAGCAAGCCCTGCACGACCGACATCATGTGCGCTGCAAAGGCGTTATGCGCCGCTTCGGCTAATGCCTGGTGAAATGCGCGATCAGCCTCGGCAACAGCTTCGGCACTGAGCGTGGCGATGGCAGCGGAAGCCGCCTTGAGACACTGATCAAGACGGTGAGTATCGGCCGGAGTGGCACGCGTAGCCGCCCATTCGGCGCACTGACTTTCGAGCACGGCACGGAATTCAAGCAGATCATCGTTAAGCGCCGGATGTGATGCCAGCATCTGCGCCCATGGATCGGCTAGCGCATCGTTCAATTGATCGGCGACAAAGGTGCCACCACCCTGACGACTGTAGAGCAAACCTTTGGATGCCAGTTTCTGGATTGCTTCACGGAGGCAGGGACGCGATACACCAAGCTCGAGCGAGAGTTCACGTTCCGCCGGCAGTCGATCCCCCGCCTTGAGCGCACCTTCGAGGATGCGCTGCTCTAGCTGATGGGCGACCGTATCCGACAAACGGTGCGCGGTTTTAAGATCCTGGGCCATATCAAGACGCTCGAACAGTCGACAATTGGTAATACCAATGCTCGGTTGTGATCAATGAATCGAAATTTATCACAGCAAACCTCACAATACCCCGTAAATACAATGAAATATTTTCAATTTATTGTTCGTTTTTGGTAATACCAATTTACCACACGGATCGCAGGGCTTTGGATACAATGCAAGCATCATGACCAAACGCACTGTATTCTTCGTTTCCGATGGCACGGGCATCACGGCCGAATCGTTGGGACATAGCCTGTTGAGCCAATTCGAGGGTGTGGACTGGGTGCAACATCGCCTGCCCTTCATCAATACCCGTGAGAAGGCCCTGGAGGCCGTGCAACGGATTGAGGCCGTCGCCGAACGTGACAACTGCTGTCCGATTGTCTTTACGACCCTGGTCGATGATGAGATTTCGTCGCTACTGGAACAGGCACCCGCGCTGTGCCTGAATTTCTTTAAGACCTTTCTGGCACCGATCGAAGCCGAGATCAATATCAAATCGACGCATACGGTCGGTCGTACCCACGGCCGCACGGATAGCTCGGATTATAAGAACCGCATCGAAGCCATCAACTACACGCTGGCCCACGACGATGGTATTACGGATCGCGACCTGAGCGGTGCCGATGTCATTCTGGTCGGCGTCTCCCGTTGCGGCAAAACACCGACTTCGCTCTATCTGGCCATGCAATTCGGTATTAAAGCGGCAAATTTCCCGCTGATTCCGGAAGACTTTGAACGAGGCACCCTACCCGGCACATTGAAGGAGCACAAGGACAAACTTTTTGGTCTGACGATTCAACCCGAACGCCTGGCACAGATCCGCGAGGAGCGACGTCCGAATAGCAAATACGCCTCACTGGCCAATTGCCGGCAGGAAGTGAGCGACGCGGAAAAAATGATGCGGCGTGAAGGCATTCACTGGCTGGATTCCTCCAGCAAAAGCATCGAAGAAATTTCGACGACGGTGCTACAGGAAGTCCGCCTGGAAGGCCGACCGTCTTTTTAAGCTTTGTGAATCAAGCCGTCAGACTGCGCTGACGCACTTGTTCGAACAGACAGACGGCCGCCGCCGCATTAACGTTGAGCGACTCCATCATGCCGGGCATCGGGATCGTGATGCGATAGTTGGCGCAATTGATTAGCGCCTGGGACAGCCCCTGCCCTTCGTTACCAAAGAGCCAGGCGACCGGCCGTTTGAAAGCGCGCTCATAGAGGCTATGGCCGCCTTCCAGGATGGTGGCCGCAATATCACCCTGGTAACGTTGCAGAAACGGCAACGGATCGGCATCGGCATATATCCGTGCCAACCATTGCGCACCCTGGGCCGCGCGCAAACAACGCGGCGACCAAACATCTGCACAACCGGGCGACAACACAATCTGTTTAACGCCTGCGGCCACAGCAGTACGAATCAGGCTCCCGACGTTACCGGGGTCTTGCACAGATTCAAGGACCAGCGTATCGCACCCAGTATCTGGCGAAGCGATAGGCGTAGGCATTGATGCCAACGCCAGCAAGCCCACCGGAGAATCTGCCGGGGCAATCTGATCAAACACGGCATCGGCCACTGTGACGATGCGTGCACCATCACACCGGGCCAGAAGCCCCTGTAACGCATCAGACGTCATTGCTCGCGTCGCCATCGCGATGACTGTGGGCTGGGCTCCGGCATCCAGCATGGTGCGAAGCAGATGGTCGCCTTCACACAACACTAGCCCCGCATCCAGACGTGCGCGTTTGTTGTCGGCCAGACGCCGTAGTTCCTTGACCAGATGATTCTGTCGGGATTCGATATGCTCGAATGACATGGTCAGCGCAGCCCCGGCAGTAACGTTTGGGCCACCGGAGCAAAACTACGGCGGTGCACCGGTGAAGGGCCATGCAATTGCAGCGCTTCGAGATGTGCCGCCGTCGGATAACCCATATGACGCGCAAATCCGTACTGTGGGTACAGACGATCCAACTCAAGCAGCTGTGCATCACGATACGTCTTGGCCAAGATCGAAGCGGCCGAAATGGCCGGCTCCTTGGCATCGCCTTTGACGATGGCGTCCGCGCTACATGGTAAGCCAGCAGGTACCCGGTTACCGTCAATGAGCGCATGTACCGGCACGATGCTCAAACCCGCCACCGCGCGACGCATAGCCAAAAACGTGGCCTGCAGGATATTGATCTCATCAATCTCGGCAGCCGTTGCTTCACCAATGGCCCAGGCTAACGCACACGCGCGGATCTGCGGCGCCAGCCGTTCTCGTGCAGTTGCGCTCAGCTTCTTCGAGTCGGCCAGCCCTTCGATCGGTCGCACCGGATCGAGAATCACGGCGGCGGCAACGACCGAGCCGGCCAACGGTCCGCGCCCTGCTTCGTCAACGCCGCAGATGAGGTGTGCGGACATTACTTACCGATGCAGGACAGCACGGCATCGGCTGCGCGCGCGGCAGAATCCTGACGTAGTTTCTGATGAATCGCACCGAACTCGCGCACCATATCGGCACGGCGGCTGGGCGACCGCCACAGGTTAATTAATTCGGCCGACAGTTTCTCGGGCGTTGCATCGTCCTGTAGCAGCTCAGGCACCAGCAAACGACCCAGCAAAATATTCGGTAAACCCACCCAAGGCAGGTAGCGCATGCGCTTATAGATCCAGGCAGATGAGGCCGAGAACCGGTAAGTCACGACCATCGGGCAGCGCACCAGGGCAGCTTCTAGGGTTGCCGTGCCACTGCAGACCAGCGCCAGATCACTGGCAGAGAGTGCTTCACGCGCATGCCCGAACAAAATACGAACCCGCAAGGTTGGGTCGCCATATTGGTCCAGCGCGGCCTGAAAATCATCCCGTGTTGCTGGTGTCGCCAACGGCACAACAAACAGCGCTTCCGGCAGTTCTTGCGCAATACGATTGGCCGTCTGTACAAACAGCGGCGCATGATACTCCAGTTCAGAACGGCGGCTTCCCGGCATCAGCGTTATGAGTGGCGCGCCTTCCGGCAGATTCAAGGCCGCCCGTTGCTGCGCCCGATCGATCTCCGGACTGATTTCATCGGCCAGCGGATGGCCCACAAAAACCGGATCAATCGCTTCGCCCTTGTAGCAAGCCGGCTCAAAGGGGAACAGACACAGCAGCTGATTCACCGACGCAATAATTTTTTTTGCACGTCCGCGGCGCCACGCCCAGACCGTCGGGCTAACGTAATGCACCGTCGGAATACCCTGACGCTTGAAACGTTTCTCGATGGGCAAATTAAAGTCCGGTGCATCAATGCCGATCAATACATCCGGCTGCCAGGCATCTAGCTGAGCGATGATGCCGCGCCGGATTTTGAGGATTTCCGGCAGGTGCTTGAGTACTTCGATGGCACCACGCACGGCCAGCTTTTCTTGCTCGTAGGCGCTGATCAGGCCTGCCGAAATCATCTTGGGGCCACCGATCCCGAAGAATTCGGTATCCGGCCGCCGGGCCTTAATTGCCTGAATCAGACTGGCACCCAAGACATCGCCGGAGGCCTCGCCGGCAATAAGCGAGATACGTAGCGGACGGTCGCTATGACTCTGCAGGCCTTGCGTCATCGTCGGAGCAGTTAGCGAATGATGCCGCGCTGAGAAGATGCTAGGAACGCATTCAGTACAGCAACTTCCGGATGCGTCTTTTGCAATTCATCGAGTTTGACCCGCGCCTCTTCCAGGGTCAGGCCAGACTTATAGATATTACGGTAAGCCTGCTTAATCGCGTTGATAGCTTCTGCGGAGAAACCGCGGCGCTTCAGGCCTTCGGCGTTAATGCCACGCGGTGCGGCCGGATAGCCTTGCGTGATGACATATGGCGGCACATCCTGGACGACGATGGACCCACCACCGATCATGGCGTGCGCACCAATGCGGACGAACTGGTGATAACCCGTATGGCCACCCAGAATCGCCCAATCACCAACTTCGCAGTGCCCCGCCAATTGTGCGTTGCTGGCCAGAATGGTCTGGTTGCCGATGCGACAGTCATGCGCAACATGGACATAGCCCATGACCCAGTTGTCCGAGCCGATCGAAGTGATGCCTTTATCCTGCGCCGTGCCGACATTGAAGCTAACGAATTCTCGGATGGTATTACGATCCCCGATTTCCAGGCGAGTCGGTTCACCGTTGTATTTCTTATCCTGGGGAACACCACCCAGAGCCGCGTAATGATGAATTTTGTTGTCGCGACCGATCTGAGTGTGGCCTTCAATCACGCAATGTGGGCCCACCGTGGTCCCCGCACCGATACGGACATGGGGGCCGATGATGGTGTAAGGCCCCACTTGAACCGAGCTGTCGAGCTCGGCCTTGGGGTCAACAATCGCAGTGGCGTGAATCAGGCTCATCGTTGGCTGGTTGAACGTGTGGGTGTTTAAGCAATAGAGCGCATGGTGCACATCAGGTCAGCTTCGGT
>CALKUR010000179.1 GCA_937996725.1 uncultured Dechloromonas sp.
CAGCCTGCCGCTGTGGACCACGCTGCTGGCGTTCTGGCTGCTCACCGGGCTGCTGGCCGGCTCGCGGCCCGACTGCGTGGCGCTGACCACGCCGAGCGGCCTGCACGCGCAGCAGACGGTGGAGGTGGCCGCCGCCGGCATCGATGAGTGCGCGCACGTCAGCCTCCACATCGGCGAAGGCGCGGCCCTCGGGCGCGCGGAAAGCCACCGAGCCCGAGCCGGTGTTGGCGTTGTAGGTTACGGTCTGTGCTCGAACTCCGACGAATGCCGATGCGCTCCAGTAGTGGTGGTAGACCGAAGTCAGGCCAACGCGGTAGGTCACAAAGTTGTAGAAGTACAAGCCGGTTGCGGTGAATGGCTGGTTGGGCACGCCCCATCCGTTGACGTTGGCGCCGAGAGTAAACGGGAACGAAGGCGCGGTCGGGTTGCTTGAGTTGTTGCTTCCTAGCCACTCACAGAATTGACCCGAGTAAACGCCTGGCGTCAATGAGTTTGGATTGGTCGAGCTGGTTGGGTTCACCTCGTAGTTGCAGAACAAGACACCGTTGTCATAGGAGCTCAGCGATACTTCCGGGAAATTCGAACCGTTAGTGATCGACAGCACATCGCCAACGGCAAGATCGCTCGCGCTGCTTGCATTGAGGATGGTCGGTGCAACATACACCGGCGGAGTGATGTAGATCGGGTCTGAAAACACCATCCAGTAGGTGCCTGAGTCCGTTACCTCATCCGCCGAGTAGAGGTACTTTCCGCCTGAATAGAAGGTGGTTCCGGTGTTGTTGCCAACGTAGGTTCGAGGAATGGTAATGGTGTTTGCCTGCTGAGGGCCGCTCGAACCGTTCATGATGTCGCACTGCCCAACCGAACGATAGGTGTACTCGTTGGCATCCAGGTGTGCGGCCGTGTGATTTGCGTCGCACAGGTACCAGAAGCTGCCAGTGATGGTTCCGGCGGAGTGCGTGCCAGAGGCCTTGGTCACGCTGTCGCCGATGTGAATGGTCGCTGCTGCGGTGACGGTTGGGCGTGTAAGCGTGGCGGCTTGGGCTGGGGCAGAGATGCCAGCAAATGTCAGGGCAGCCGCGATGGCGGCGACCAAAAGTTTCTCCATTTTTTGAGTCCTCTAGATCTTCATGAATGGCAGGGTTGGCCCCGCAACAAAAAGGCTAGATTCCGCGAAGGTAAAGGCGCCCGAAGGGCATAAGGGTCAGGTGTGGTTAACCGAACGCTTGTTGTGAAAGCCCATGCAATTTGCCGTTGGTAGCAAGCACGCTTGAGGTTTCGGGGGTCAGTTCGCCCAAAAGCGCACTGAATTGCCCGCCGGCTTGCTCAACAATCGGCACGAGCGCCGCGATGTCGTAGATCTTGAGGTCGTGCTCGGCCGCTTCGATGCGGCGCAGATAGTCTGTTAACGGGAAGGGCACATCGGTCTTGGCAGTCATGGCAATCGGGGCTTTGAAATCGTTATAAATACATCGCAAAACGCAACGGCGGCGCGTGTTTGCATTATACCGGTGGGCACCCAGACCGGCAGATCGGGCGCCTTATAACCAAAACCCCATGCAAGGCACGGTTTTATCAGGGATTTCCGGGGTTCGCGAAAGCCTTGCCCGGCCTTCTGTTGCGCTACAATATCAGGTCC
>CALKUR010000180.1 GCA_937996725.1 uncultured Dechloromonas sp.
CCATGTTCCATTATGCAAGCTCCATCGTCTTGATGTTCATCTGCTCGGATGCCTTCATGAATTCGGGCATCTTCGCCGCGCCGATAAATGCACGGACCTTTTCGGAGTCAACGATCATCTTGGATGTGAAAGAGATCTCGATGGCTGAATTCTTGGACGAATAGGTCGCGGCACCACTATCGCGGAATGCCTCTTTCAGTTCCTTCTCGCGGGCGGTCAGGGCCCGGAGCTTCTCGCGGATCGTGACCAGTTCATCGACCATCTCTTCGGTGATAACCACTTTGGACTGTGCCATTTTATCCTCTATCGTCTATATCCGGGAAGTCCCCGTAAGACAAATTATACCACGGGTATCATACCCTGTCAAGTATTTGAGTATTTTGCTTTTCAAAACCCGTCATCGGGTCGAAGTTAAAGGTGCAAAGCTCGCCCAGACGCTTGGCGGAGCCCTCCCCATACCACTCGTCGTACAGACGCTCGACCATGGCCAGCGACATCTTGGAAAAATCCGGGTATTCGACGTCCGGGGACTGGTCTTCAATTTCCATCTCCCAGATCTTCTTTTCCATCCAGATCCGGCGCATTTTACGTGACATTGCCATTTTACACTCTCTTTCCGCTATTGATGAGCAGTTGCTCGATGTGCATTTCCCGGATCTTGGCCACCGGGTACCCGACCGTCTCATGGATCGCCAAAATCAGGGCCGGACCCAGCGGGTACTTGTTGCTACGAAACCGGGAGATGGTCGCGTGCTGCATATCCAGGATATTCGCCAGATCCCGGTCGGACCCCAGTTGCAGGTCCTTCCGGATCGAATCCAGCAGCAGGTTGGGCGGCATCTTGTAGCCCATTACCGGAGCACCCACATGAGGAGCATCCCGAGGCCCACCACGGCCACCCAGTCCCCATGGTAGGACCAGAAGCTCGGACGGGGCTTCCCGCCTTCAAGGAGGGCCTTCTGTATGTACATTTCTTCATCGGTCAGGGGGCAAGCCGGAACGACATACCGGCACCCGATTGACACTTTCCCGGTGTTGTACGGCGTGAGCACCGGGCGATTCGTGTT
>CALKUR010000181.1 GCA_937996725.1 uncultured Dechloromonas sp.
GTTGCGTTAGTTACAGGTGCTTCGCGCGGGATTGGTAAAGCGATTGCGCTCGAATTGGCTGCGCGTGGGGCAACAGTCGTGGGAACTGCAACGACTGAAGCGGGCGCACAAGCGGTCACAGCGATGTTGGCGCCTCAAGGCGGCCGTGGTGTCGTGTTGAATGTTACGGATGTTCCAGCTTGCGATGCGCTGGTTGATGCCTTGACGAAAGAGTTGGGTGGTCTACATATCTTGGTGAATAACGCTGGTATCACCCGCGACAATCTCGCCATGCGCATGAAAGACGAGGATTGGGACGCCGTCTTGCAGACGAACCTCAGTTCCGTCTTCCGGCTATCCCGTGCAGTCATGCGCGGCATGATGAAAGCGCGCTGGGGGCGCATCATTAACATCACTTCGGTCGTCGGGTCGAGTGGTAATCCAGGCCAAGCAAACTATGCGGCAGCCAAGGCAGGCGTTGCTGGCATGAGTCGCGCGCTAGCCCGCGAGTTGGGCAGCCGTGGCGTGACAGTTAACTGCGTGGCGCCTGGCTTTATTGAAACGGATATGACAAGCACGCTGGATGAGACGCAAACCTCGGCGCTTTTAGGTCAAATTCCCCTTGGTAGGCTCGGTTCTGCATCAGATATTGCACATGCTGTCGCATTCTTAGCCTCGCCCAACGCGAGTTACATCACAGGTACGACGCTGCACGTGAACGGCGGCATGTACATGTAATAGGTTTTTTTTCTCCCGGTTAGCTATAATTCGCCGGACTTTTCCCCCTTTGGAGATCTGCATGGAAAGCATCGAACAGCGCGTCAAAAAGATCGTAGCCGAACAACTCGGCGTGAACGAAGCGGACGTGAAGAATGAATCGTCGTTCGTGGATGATCTGGGCGCAGATTCGCTGGATACGGTTGAACTCGTGATGGCACTCGAAGAGGAATTCGAATGCGAAATTCCGGATGAAGATGCCGAGAAGATCACCACGGTTCAGCAAGCGATCGACTACGTCAAGTCGCATCAGAAGTAATTCGTCGCTTGTTGCGTCAACGCGGCCGACGCTTTCGTGTCGGCCGTAATTTTATCTAAGCCCGGATTTTCGCCGGGTTGCTGAAGGAGCAGACATGCGTCGTCGCGTCGTCGTCACAGGATTGGGCGTCATTAGCCCGGTAGGTAACACCGTCACGGAAGCCTGGGGCAACCTGGTTGCCGGTAAGAGCGGCATTACGGCAGTGACACGATTTGACTGCAGCAGCTTTCCGACGCGTATCGCCGGTGAAGTCAAAGGCTTCAACGTTGCAGATTACATGTCGGCCAAAGAAGCACGCCGCATGGATACCTTTATTCATTACGGCATGGCTGCCGGCATTCAGGCGATCCGTGATGCCGGTCTGACCGAACATCCGGCCAACGCCGAACGTATCGGCATCTGCGTCGGTTCGGGTATCGGCGGCCTGCCGATGATCGAAGACACCAAGGCCACGTACGATGCCGCTGGTGTGCGCAAGATCTCGCCGTTCTTCGTGCCGGGCTCGATCATCAATATGATCTCGGGCAACCTGTCGATCATGTACGGCTTCAAAGGCCCGAACATCGCCACGGTGACGGCCTGTACGACCGGTCTGCATGCCATCGGTATGGCCGGCCGCCTGATTGAATACGGTGACGCCGACATCATGATTGCCGGTGGGGCCGAATCCACGATTTCACCGCTGGGTCTTGGGGGGTTCTGTGCCGCTCGTGCGCTGTCTGAGCGCAACGATGATCCGGCCACCGCCAGCCGCCCGTGGGACAAAGATCGCGACGGCTTCGTTTTGGGCGAGGGCGCCGGGGTTCTGGTCCTCGAAGAATACGAACACGCCAAAGCTCGTGGTGCCAAGATCTACGCCGAACTGGGCGGTTTTGGTATGAGCGGTGACGCGTACCACATGACCGCACCCGATACGGATGGTCCGAAGCGCAGCATGGCTGCTGCGCTGAAGAATGCCGGCGTGAACACGGGCGACGTTCAATACCTGAATGCACACGGTACCTCGACGCCGCTGGGCGACAAGAACGAAACCGAAGCGATCAAGCTGCTGTTCGGTGCCGACGCCAAAAACCTGGTGGTGAACTCGACCAAGTCGATGACGGGTCACCTGCTGGGTGGTGCCGGTGGTCTGGAATCGGTGTTTACCGTCCTGGCCGTGCACAACCAGATTTCGCCGCCGACCATCAACATCTTCAATCAGGATCCTGAATGCGACCTGGATTACTGTGCCAATACGGCACGTGAGATGAAGATCGACGTGGCGTTGAAGAATAACTTCGGCTTCGGTGGCACCAACGGTTCGCTGATTTTCAAGCGCTTCTAACTTCAATGATGCGCCGGTTGCAAATCCGGCCCGTTGTTTCGCGCCACCTTCGGGTGGCGTTGCTTTTGGTAAGCATGCTGGCGGTTGTGGGGCTGATGCAGACGCGTCTGAGTGGCTGGCCGCTTCTGCTTGGCTCGGCCTTGTTGCTTGCAACGTTGGGCCGTGCCTGGTGGCATCTGTATCAGGCAGGGCGGCTGTCTGATCAGACGCTGCTGCTTTCCTTCCGACCGTTTAAACTTGAGTTGCAAACGGCTGGTGGGGCCCAGCAAGAGCACCGCTGTGTTTCGCTGAGCGTCTATCGTTGGCTGATTGTGATGCGGTTTCAACCGGCCAATCCTGCCGGTGGTGCTGTGTCACCCGCGAATCGAACGCTGGTTTTGCTACCGGATAGCCTGCCAGGCGCGACGCCTGATGACTGGCGGCTGATGCTGATCTGGGCCAGGCAGATGCGTCGTCAGATCAGTTCCGGTAAAGGCGCCAACTAGGCAAAAGAGCTAGGCTTTCAAAGGCGTTTCAGCGCAAGCTTCGACGGCGTAGCACGGTGTTCTTTGCGCGCTTCAGGGTGTCCGGATAGTCGCGTGAGTAATGCAGCCCACGGCTTTCCTTGCGCTGTAGCGCCGAGCGTACAATCAGATCGGCGGTTTGCACCAGGTTACGCAATTCAAGCAGATCATGACTGATTCTGAAGTTGGTATAGAACTCGTCAATTTCCCGGGTCAGCAGACGAATGCGGTGCTGGGCACGCAGTAGACGCTTGGTCGTGCGCACAATGCCCACGTAATCCCACATGAAACGACGTAACTCGTCCCAGTTGTGGGAAATGACGACTTCCTCGTCGGCATCGGTCACGCGGCTTTCGTCCCAGTCGGGCACGGCCACGGCTTCGCTGCGTTCGCGCGCGAGG
>CALKUR010000182.1 GCA_937996725.1 uncultured Dechloromonas sp.
CGTCTGGCGCGCTTCTTCCGCATCGGTCATACTCCGGGGGAAGTTTGTGTCGATAGACGTCACCTCAACCCGGACTTCCCGTTAACGCTGGATTTGCGTTTGACCTGATCACCTAAATCGGCTTCGTTATATGCCTGTTGTCGAACCTCCGCATCGAACGACGGCGTCGTTGCTCAACGGATACAACCGACGTACAACGGCCGAACGTTTCGATGAACTCTGCACCAGCGACGGCACTGTGCGCAGTCACTGGCAGCCTGTACTTGATCTACTTGGCAGTGTACGCGCTACCGACATTGAATCACGGCTGGCGAGCGCACAACAACATATTCGGGACGAAGGGATAACCTATACGATCTACGCGGACCCCCAGGGGCGGGACCGCCCCTGGGCGCTGGATGAATTACCGCTGGTGCTGCCTGAAGAAGAATGGGCCACGCTCTCGTATGGCCTGGCCCAACGTGCACGTCTGCTCAATCTCATCCTAGCAGACGTCTACGGACCACAGGTGCTGTTGCATGAGGGCATCATTCCACCGGAAGTCATTTATGGTGCGGGTGGGTGGCTACCTGCCGCCTATGGCACCCAGGCGCCCGGGGGGATATTTCTGCATAGCTACGCTGCAGATCTACTTCGCTCGCCAGATGGACGCTGGTGGGTGGTCGGCGACCGCACGCAGGCGCCATCGGGTTCAGGATACGCGCTCGAAAACCGCCTGGTTATGACACGAGCGTTCCCCGAGCTATTGGCGCAGATGCCTGTGGCATCGTTAACGGGATTTTTCACATCTTTGCGCGAGTCATTAGCATTTCATGCTCCTTGCGACAATGAGTCACCACGCATCGTAGTGCTCACGCCAGGTCCACTCAATGAAACCTACTACGAACATTCTCTATTAGCGCGTTATCTAGGATTTCCATTAGTCGAGGGTGGCGACCTGGTCGTGCGCGATGGCTGTGTCTGGCTCAAAACCATCGGCGGTTTGCAACGCGTACACGCGATTCTTCGTCGTCAAGATGACGCCTACTGCGACCCGTTGGAACTCAGGAGTGATTCAGCGCTGGGCATTGCCGGGCTGACCGATTGCGCTCGGCGCGGCACCGTGCTCATGGCTAACGCCCTGGGTGCCGGCGTCGTCGAGTCAGTTGCATTACAGGGCTTCCTACCGGCCGCCTGCCGCTTCCTGCTTGGTGAAGAGTTAGCGCTACCATCCGTAGCCACCTGGTGGTGTGGCGAAGCGGCCGCCATGACTTATGTACGCACCCATTTAGAGGATCTGGTTATCAAGTCGGTGCCCGGTATTCATGATTTTGAACCGATCTTCGGCCAGGATCTAAATGCTGAGCAACGCGAATCACTTTTAGAACGAATTGAATCCATGCCCGATCGGTTTGTGGCTCAAGAGTGGGTGCGCCTATCCCAGGCCCCCGTGCTCAATCGCCGGCCAGGATCGATACAGTTGGAATCTCGTTCGGTCGGTTTACGTGCTTATGCGGTAGCCGGTACGCAAGGCTACCAGGTCATGCCGGGTGGGCTCACCCGGGTGGAGTCGCATCGGGATGCGCGCGTCGTATCGATGCAGCGCGGCGGCGCTTCTAAAGACACTTGGGTGCTACAACCTGGCAACAACGAAGAGTTTTCTTTTGATCTCACGGCAGAAACGCCCAGAGCCAAGATTCACACGGGCATCCCGTCACGCCTGGCCGAAAATTTATTCTGGATGGGCCGCTACACTGAACGCGCCGAAGGAATGGCGCGTCTGTTACGGCTGACCCTGAGTGAACAACTACACCATGCGCGTCGTTATGGCTTCATCGCCTTGCACGAACTGGCCTGGCGTTACGGTCTCGTATCGCTCCCGGAAGGCGTTACCAGCGCCGCGCGTATCCCGGTAGCACAATTGATTCAATGCGCCACGCATCCGCGACATCGACAAGGGCTCGCAGAAACCCTGGCACAACTGGGACGCGTCGGGTTCTCATTGCGCGATCGGTTATCGCATGATCATTGGCGCTCGTTGAATCGGCTAATCAACGATCAAGCATTGACTGAGAATATGACGCTGGGCTCAACGCTGGTCTGGTTAGACCGGGCCATTTCGGGGTTAGCTACCCTGTCCGGATTTGCTCTGGATGCGATGAATCGTGACTCGGGCTGGCGCTTTCTATCTTTAGGACGTCGTATGGAGCGGCTCGTACTACTGGCAACGGCGCTCGAAGTCACCGTGAACCAGTTACAGGCGGTTGATTCGGCCGGTGAACTATCGCAACCGCTGGAGTGGCTACTGGATCTCACCGATTCGTCGGGCTCGTTCCGCAGCCAGACGACTGGCATCGCCAGTTGGCAAGCGGTACGCAACATCGTTCTGCTCGACGCCACAAATCCCCGCTCACTGCGGTTTCAGATCGATGGCGTACGCCAAGCGCTACAACGCCTCGGGCAAGACACTGGCGTCATGCTGATAGGCCTGGAACAGACTGCTGAACAACTTGCCTGGTGGGCGGCAGAAGACGTTCCGGACTTGCCGCAACTCGAAGCCGCCTTTGCACAATTACGCCTTGAAATCTCTGCGTTAAGCGATCTGCTGGCGGCGCGTTATTTCAGTGTTAGCGAACCGGGAATGACC
>CALKUR010000183.1 GCA_937996725.1 uncultured Dechloromonas sp.
CCTGCTGGCTGCTGATGCCGGGCTGTTGCGCCTCGTCTCTGTGCTGGGTGGTATCGCTGTGGCCGTGGCGCTGGTGTGGACGACTGCTCAGGGTCGCCAGCTGGCTGGCTTTGTGCGTGAATCGATCGTTGAAGCCCGTAAAGTTGTCTGGCCGACGCGCAAGGAAACGATGCAGACAACCGCCATGGTGTTTGTATTTGTGCTGATCATGGCCATTTTCCTGTGGCTGACTGATAAAACCCTCGAATGGGTCATGTATGACCTGATCCTGGGGTGGAAAAAATAATGAGCAAACGTTGGTACGTCGTACACGCCTATTCGGGCTTCGAGAAGAGCGTCATGCGTGCGCTGACCGAGCGCATCCAGCGCGCCGGTATGCAGGATCTGTTTGGTCAGATTCTGGTGCCGGTCGAAGAAGTCGTTGAAATGCGCAGTGGCCAGAAGGCCATCTCCGAGCGCAAGTTCTTCCCGGGTTATGTCCTGGTCGAAATGGACATGAACGATCAGACCTGGCACCTCGTTAAGAGCACGCCAAAAGTGACCGGTTTTGTAGGCGGTACCGCCACCAAACCGACCCCGATTTCCCAGAAGGAAGTCGACAAGATCATGCAGCAGATGCAGGAAGGTGTTGAAAAACCCCGTCCCAAAATCCTGTTCGAAGTGGGCGAAATGGTCCGCGTCAAGGAAGGCCCGTTCACGGACTTCAATGGCAACGTCGAAGACGTCAATTACGACAAGAGCAAGCTGCGCGTTTCCGTCACCATCTTTGGCCGTGCAACACCGGTCGAACTGGATTTCGGTCAGGTCGAAAAAGCCTAACTGCTTTAACGATCAAAGGTTTCAAGGGCGCCAACCTCGGCAATACCGTTGGCAAAGAGGAGCGTCAGTAGTTAACCTCGGTTGGTGAAAGCGCGTTAAAACTCATTTTTAGGAGCCTTTCATGGCAAAGAAGATCGTCGGCTATATCAAGCTGCAAATCCCGGCGGGTAAAGCAAACCCGTCGCCGCCGGTTGGTCCGGCACTGGGCCAACGCGGCCTGAACATCATGGAATTCTGTAAGGCCTTTAACGCGGCTACGCAGGGCATGGAACCTGGCCTCCCGACCCCGGTCGTGATTACCGCCTACGCGGACAAGTCCTTCACCTTCGTGATGAAGAGCCCCCCGGCCACCATCTTGATCAAGAAGGCCGCTGGCATCCAGAAGGGCAGCCCGCGTCCGCATACCGACAAAGTCGGCAAGATCACGCGTGCTCAGGCTGAAGCCATCGTCAAGACCAAACAAGCCGATCTGACGGCCGCTGACATGGACGCCGCTGTGCGCACCATTGCCGGTAGCGCGCGCAGCATGGGCATCACCGTGGAGGGCCTCTAATATGGCAAAGCTCACCAAGCGCCAACAGGCTGTCCAAAGCAAGGTTGATCGCAACAAACTCTATGCGCTGAACGAAGCCCTGGCGTTGGCCAAAGAACTGGCTACCGCCAAATTCGACGAATCGATCGACGTCGCCCTGAATTTGGGTGTGGACGCACGTAAGTCGGATCAGGTTGTTCGTGGTTCGGTCGTTCTGCCCGCAGGTACCGGTAAGACTATGCGCGTCGCCGTCTTCGCCCAGGGCGACAAGGCTGATGCTGCGAAAGCTGCCGGTGCTGATATCGTTGGTTTCGAAGATCTGGCTGATCAGGTCAAGGCCGGCAACATGGATTTTGACATCGTGATCGCTACACCGGATGCGATGCGTATCGTCGGTCAATTGGGTCAGATTCTCGGCCCACGTGGCCTGATGCCGAACCCGAAGGTTGGCACGGTAACGATGGACGTGACCACGGCTGTTAAGAACGCCAAGGCTGGCCAGGTTCAGTACCGTACCGATAAGGGCGGTATCGTGCATGCCACGATCGGCCGCGCCTCGTTCGGTGTCGAAGCACTCGAGCAGAACCTGCGCGCACTCGTTGATGCGCTGGTGAAGGCTCGTCCGGCATCGGCCAAGGGTCAGTACCTCAAGAAGATCGCCGTCTCCAGCACCATGGGTCCTGGCGTCCACGTCGATCAGACTTCGGTACAGGCATAAGTTTAAAGAACTTTGGGCTGACTGCCCGGCACCTCCGGGTGGCAGGCAGTCAGATCGTCAAAGACCGCAGGTGCGTGTAAGCGTTTAATTGCTCTCCGGAGCATCCTGCGCAGATGGTGGTCCCAGAACAGGATTTTGCGGCAACGTCCGCGAGGCTCTGATTTCGGTCACCGTAATGGGGGTAACTGGTTCGCCGGTTACATGTTGACTTGAATGGAGAAAGACGAATGAGTCTGAATCTGAACGACAAAAAGGCCGTTGTAGCCGAAGTGTCGGCACAGGTCGCCAAGGCGCAAAGCGTGGTGCTCGCAGAATACCGCGGCATCGAAGTGGGTGAGCTCACCCAGCTACGCGCCAAGGCACGTGCATCGGGCGTGTACCTGCGTGTTCTGAAGAACACCCTGGTGCGTCGCGCCGTTGAAGGCACTGCCTTCGCCGGCCTGTCCGATCACATGGTGGGTCCGCTGATCTACGGTATTTCCGAAGATCCGATCGCCCCGGCCAAAGTGCTGAACGATTTTGCCAAGTCGAACGACAAGTTGATTCTGAAGGCAGGTAGCTATGCCGGTGAAATTCTTGATGCCGCAGGCGTCAAGGCACTGGCCAGCGTTCCGAGCCGTGAAGAGCTGCTGGCCAAGCTGCTGGGCATCATGCTCGCACCGCTCACCAGCTTCGCAATCAACCTGGGCGCTCTGGCGAAAAAACGTGCTGAGGAAGAAGGCGCTGCTGCCTAAAGGCCAGTGTACTTCCGAACAACTTTTAACGATTAGAACTTATTGGAGTAACAATCATGGCAATTACCAAGGACGATATCCTGGAAGCCGTAGGTAACCTGACCGTTCTCGAACTGAACGATCTGGTGAAGGCATTTGAAGAGAAGTTTGGTGTGTCGGCTGCCGCTATGGCCGTCGCTGCTCCGGGTGCTGGCGCTGCTGCTGGTGGCGCTGCTGCTGAAGAGCAAACCGAATTCACCGTTATCCTGGCTGCCGCCGGCGATAAGAAGGTTGAAGTCATTAAGGTGGTTCGTGCCGCAACCGGCCTGGGCCTGAAGGAAGCTAAGGACGTCGTTGACGGCGCGCCGAAGCCAGTGAAGGAAGGCATCTCGAAGGCTGATGCCGAAGCACTGAAGAAGCAGCTGGAAGAAGCTGGCGCCAAGGTCGAAGTCAAGTAAGACCTGGTTGTCCGTGCACGTCGGGCTGGGGCAGAAAATGCCCCGGCCTTACGTGCTTTTGGCGTTTCTGCAGCGTTCGTTGCATAGCAGCGAATCTGCGAACCCGCCGGCAAAG
Source organism: uncultured Dechloromonas sp. (assembly GCA_937996725.1). Lineage (GTDB taxonomy): Bacteria > Pseudomonadota > Gammaproteobacteria > Burkholderiales > Rhodocyclaceae > Fluviibacter. The sequence continues at coordinate 3,356 of CALKUR010000183.1, forward strand.
CAAAGTGCCTGACTCAGACATTTTGTTTTGCCGACAGGCAAGAAGAGTTAACCGTATTACCCACATTCACCACGACGCAAGTCGTGACCCCGATTGACCTATTTGATCTAGACCCGGAGCGACGATGAACTACTCATTTACCGAGAAAAAGCGCATCCGCAAGAGTTTTGCGAAGCGTGACACGGTGCTCGAGGTACCTTACCTTCTGGCGACCCAGCTCGACTCCTTCCGCGATTTCCTGCAGCAGGGCATCACGCCTGCACAGCGTCGCAGCCAAGGCCTGCAAGCCGCGTTTTCGACGATCTTTCCGATCACATCGCACTCCGGCAATGCCCGCCTGGAATTCGTCAGCTATAACTTGGCCGAGCCGGCGTTCGACGTCCGCGAATGTCAGCAGCGCGGTTTGACGTTCGCTTCGGCGCTGCGTGCCCGCGTCCGTCTGGTCATTCTGGATCGCGATACCGGGGACATCAAAGAAGTGAAAGAGCAGGAAGTCTATATGGGCGAAATTCCGCTCATGACCGACACTGGCTCGTTTGTGATCAATGGTACCGAGCGCGTTATCGTCAGCCAGCTGCACCGTTCGCCAGGCGTGTTTTTTGAGCACGACCGCGGCAAGACGCATTCGTCGGGCAAGCTGCTGTTCTCTGCCCGTGTGATTCCTTACCGTGGTTCGTGGGTGGATTTCGAATTCGACCCGAAAGACACGTTGTTCTTCCGCGTTGACCGTCGCCGCAAGATGCCGGTCACCACGCTGCTGCGCGCACTCGGCATGACCGATGAGGAGATCCTCGCCCGCTTCTTCGAGTTCGACCAAGTTACGCTTGGCAAGAAGATCGAGTTTGCGCTGGTGCCGGAACGTCTGCGCGGCGAAGTCGCCCGCTTCGACATCTGCGACAAGGCCGGCAAGGTCATCGTTCCGAAAGACAAGCGCATCACCGCGCGCCACATTCGTGAACTGGATGCGGCCGGCCTCAAGAGCATCGTCGTGCCGGAAGAGTTCCTGCTAGAGCGCGTACTGGCTAAAGACGTGATCAATCCGGAAACCGGCGAAATTATCGCCAAGGCCAACGAAGAAATCGACGCGACCCTGCTAGCCAAGCTGCAGGATGCTGGCGTGAAGGGCATCGAAACGCTCTACGTCAATGATCTGGATCGTGGTGCCTTCATTTCGAATACGCTGCGCGCTGACGAAACCCGCGATCGTACCGCTGCCCGCGTTGCCATCTATCGCATGATGCGTCCCGGCGAGCCACCGACGGAAGAAGCCGTTGAAATCCTGTTCAACGGCTTGTTCTATTCGGACGACCGCTACGATCTGTCGGGCGTTGGCCGCATGAAGTTCAACCGCCGCATGGGTCGTAACGACATCCAGGAATGGAAAGTCATGATGACCGCGCTGCCGTCGAAGACCGACGATGTCGTGGCCTACCTGGCTCAGCGTAATGGCGTTCGCACCTCGCTGGTCGCCGATCTGCTGGCTGAAATGCAATTCGGCGCTCGCGCCGCCGCAGAAAACCTGACCGAAGCCGAAGCCAAAGAAGTTGCTGACAAGCTCAACAAGCTGGGCGTCAAGACCGAGATTCGCGATCAGCTCACGCTGTCGCCCCGCGATCTGATCGAAGCGATCGCCGTGCTGGTGGAGTTGCGCAACGGTCGTGGCGAGATCGACGATATCGATCACCTCGGCAACCGTCGTGTGCGTTCGGTCGGCGAGCTGGCTGAAAACCAATTCCGCGCCGGTTTGGCACGCGTGGAGCGCGCCGTCAAGGAGCGTCTGAATCAAGCCGAATCAGACAATCTGATGCCGCACGATCTGATCAATGCCAAGCCGATTTCGGCCGCGATCAAAGAGTTCTTCGGTTCCAGTCAGCTGTCGCAGTTTATGGATCAGACGAACCCGCTGTCGGAAATTACCCACAAACGCCGCGTATCGGCACTGGGCCCGGGTGGTCTGACCCGCGAGCGCGCTGGCTTCGAAGTCCGCGACGTTCACCCGACCCACTACGGTCGCGTGTGTCCGATTGAAACGCCGGAAGGCCCGAACATCGGCCTGATCAACTCGCTGGCGCTGTACGCCCGCGTCAATGAATACGGCTTCATCGAAACGCCGTACCGTAAGGTGGTCAATAGCCGCGTGACGTCGGATATCGAATATCTGTCGGCCATTGAAGAAGGTCAGTACGTGATCGCGCAGGCCAACGCCGGCATGGATGCCAAGGGCAACCTGACCGATGAGCTGGTGACCTGCCGTCACAAGGGTGAAGCGCTGCTCGAGCCTGCCGCGCAGGTTCAGTACATGGACGTCGCACCGTCGCAGATCGTGTCGGTTGCCGCATCGCTGGTGCCGTTCCTTGAACATGATGATGCAAACCGCGCACTGATGGGCGCCAACATGCAACGTCAGGCCGTGCCTTGCCTCACCCCAGAAAAACCGGTCGTGGGTACGGGTATCGAACGTACCGTCGCCGTTGACTCGGGTACCGCCATCGTCGCCCGCCGTGGCGGCGTCGTCGACTATGTCGACGCCGGTCGCATCGTGGTGCGTGTGAACGACAAAGAAGCGTTGGCCGGTGAAGTTGGCGTCGACATCTACAACCTGGTCAAGTACACCCGTTCCAACCAGAACACCAACATCAACCAGCGTCCGATCGTTCGCGTCGGCGACAAGCTGGCCAAGGGTGATGTGGTGGCCGATGGTGCATCGACTGACCTGGGCGAACTTGCGCTGGGTCAGAACATGCTCATCGCTTTCATGCCCTGGAACGGTTACAACTACGAAGACTCGATTCTTATTTCCGAGCGCGTCGTTGCCGAAGACCGCTTCACCTCGGTGCATATCGAAGAGCTGACCGTGGTCGCTCGCGACACTAAGCTGGGACCGGAAGAAATCACCCGCGACATCCCGTCGCTGGGCGAATCGCAACTGTCGCGTCTGGATGAGTCGGGTATCGTCTACATCGGTGCCGAAGTTGAAGCCGGAGACGTGCTGGTGGGCAAGGTCACGCCGAAGGGCGAAACCCAGCTGACGCCGGAAGAAAAACTGCTGCGCGCCATCTTCGGCGAAAAGGCCTCGGACGTGAAGGACACCAGCCTGCGTGTCTCGTCGGGCATTGCCGGCACTGTCGAATCCCTGGTGCGCCGCGAGGATCTGGTTGCCGCACTCAAGCTCAAGAACGTCAGCGACGAAGAACTGCAGTCGGCGCTGCTCGCCAACCGCACCAAAGAGGTGCTCGCGGTAGCCCAAAAGCAAATCGATGTGCTGGCCAAAGCGCTGGCCAATTACGTGAACATCTTCAACCCTGAGGTCATTGTGCTCGGCGGATTCTTGACCGCGCTCTACTGGCTTGACCAAGAGCGACTGCTGCAGGGAATGACCAACGGATCGCTTTCGGCATCCCGTGAGGCTGTGATTCTGCGAACCGCCGAACTGGGTTCGGACAGTTTGCTGCTCGGGTCGGCCGAACTGGCTTTCGACAAATTGATTGCCAACCCTGCCGGTTACGGAAACTAGTTGCGGCCGCGCGGCCGAAGGGTCACGTTAGGCAAATCGGGTGCCGGAATCCAGCCACCGATTTCGTCCTCGAAAACCTCAAAACCTTCGACGGGATGCGTTTCACGCGCGTTCCACTGTTCGCGCTTGACCGTGATCGCCTCGGGTGTGCGTTCGATGAAGTTCCACCACATGATGATTTCTTCGTCGAACGGTTCGCCGCCGATTAGAAGCAGGTTCGAAGGCTTGCCGCCGACGGGTTCTAGGTGCAGTTCGCGAGTCCCGGTAGGAAGATAGAGCAGTTCGGTCTCGGCAGCCTCGAGGGTTTCACTTTCAGCGTTTCGCGCCACCACACCGCCGACCACCGGCAGAATCGCGTATTCCCAGTCGGGCCGAAGCTCGATGGATGCGTCGCCCGCAACATCGAGTTGCGCGCCCACGAGCGGCGAGTAAACCCTGGCATCCGAAGTGGCTCCGCCGAACTCGCCGATGAATACCTTGCCGGTCAGATTGTGTGCCTCAAATTGGGGTAGCTCATTTAGGTGCTCAAAACTGGCTGGTTGATTTGAAGCGCTATTTGGCAGGGCCACCCACAGCTGAACCGCATGCAGATTCGACACCTCCGCCGCCACCCGAGCCTTTTCGCTGTGGGCAACGCCGGTGCCCGCGGTCATCAAGTTCAGCTGACCAGGCCGAATCAGCTGGCTCGAGCCAATGCTGTCGCGGTGGTGCACCTGACCCTCGAACAGCCAGGTCACGGTCTGCAACCCAGTATGAGGATGCGCCGCCACCGTCATGCCATCTACCTGCGGGGTTGGCCCG
>CALKUR010000184.1 GCA_937996725.1 uncultured Dechloromonas sp.
CATTGAGAACTTCATCTCAGTCCAGGAAACCGAAGGACCAAAACTCGTCACGCAATTAGAACAGCATGTGAAGTCCTACGAAGTGGACATCATGAACCTGCAGCGCGCCGAGTCGCTCACCCCGGCAGCAACGCCTGGCGGCTATGCCGAAGTACGCACCGCCAGCGGTGCCGTATTAAAAGCCAAGAGCGTTATCCTCTCCACCGGTGCGCGCTGGCGCGAGCTTAACGTGCCGGGCGAACAGGAATACCGCGGCAAGGGCGTGGCCTACTGCCCGCATTGCGACGGCCCGCTGTTCAAAGGCAAGCGCGTTGCCGTGGTGGGTGGCGGCAACTCCGGCGTCGAGGCCGCGATCGACTTGGCCGGTATCGTCGGCCATGTCACGCTCATCGAATTCGGCCCAGAGTTGCGTGCCGATGCCGTGCTTCAGCGCAAACTGGCCAGCCTGCCCAACGTGGTCATTCTCAAGAATGCACAAACCATGGAAGTGCTGGGCGACGGCAACAAGGTCAACGGCCTCGTCTACAAAAACCGCGACACCGACGAAAACGTTCGTCTCGAGCTCGAAGGCATCTTCGTGCAGATAGGTTTGCTGCCCAATACCGATTGGCTCAAGGGCACGCTCAACCTTTCCAAGATGGGCGAGATCGAAGTCGATAGCCGCGGTCAAACGTCGGCTACCGGCATCTTCGCAGCGGGCGATTGCACCACCGTGCCGTACAAGCAGATCATCATCGCCATGGGTGAGGGTGCCAAGGCATCACTCGGCGCGTTCGACTATCTAATCCGTAGTTCGGCGCCGGCCTGATTACCCCGAAGCGTAAAATGGCGGCATGACACTCCCTGAGTCTGCCGCCATTGCTTCCGGTCTAAATGTTGCCATCATTGGCGGCGGGCCAGCAGGTCTCATGGCGGCCGGGGTGCTCAGCCAAGCTGGCGCTAATGTCGATGTCTACGATGCCATGCCCTCTGTTGGCCGCAAGTTTTTGCTGGCCGGCATTGGCGGCCTCAACATCACGCATGGTGAAAGCTTTGAGCGTTTCTGCAGCCGTTATGGCCCAGAGCGTGATGCGCTGCAGGCCAGCCTGGATCAGTTCACGCCCGAAGCACTCCGTGCCTGGGTACACGCCCTCGGTATCGACACCTTTGTCGGCACCTCGGGCCGCGTCTTCCCCAAAGAAATGAAAGCGGCGCCTTTGCTGCGCGCCTGGCTGCATCGTCTGCGTCAGCAAGGTGTGCGTTTTCACGTGCGGCATCGCTGGCAGGGTTGGGCGGCTGACGGCGCACTACAGCTCAACGGGCCAGAAGGCGATATCCAGATCAAACCAGACGCAACCATCCTGGCGCTCGGCGGCGCCAGCTGGCCAAAACTCGGATCAGATGGCAGCTGGGTCGCTTTGCTTGAAGCGCAGGGTGTTCATACATCACCGCTACAAAGCGCCAACTGCGGATTTGAAGTGCCGTGGTCCGCATTGCTGAAACAAAAGTTTTCGGGTGAACCGCTTAAATCCATTGCCATTCGCTTTACCGATCACACAGGCCACGTGCATGATCGCCAGGGCGAATGCATCGTCAGCCGCGAGGGCGTTGAAGGCAGTCTGATTTATGCGCTCTCCCGCCCGCTACGCGAAACCATCAACGCAACCGGCAGTGCCACGTTTTATGTCGATCTTGCACCCGATCGCACGGCTGAAAAAATACTGGATACGCTCTGTCGACGTGGCAGTAAATCGCTATCGAGTTATCTTAAATCCGCACTGGGTTTTAGCGGTGTCAAAACGGCACTGCTGTATGAGGTACTGGGCCAAGAACAGATCAACGATCTAAAAACGCTGGCCGCCGCCATTAAGGCGCTGCCAATCACGATATCTGCGACGCGACCCATCGAGGAAGCGATTAGCACTGCGGGTGGCGTTCGGTTCAACAATCTCGACGCGAACCTCATGCTCACCGCCAAGCCCGGCGTCTTTGTCGCCGGTGAAATGCTGGATTGGGAAGCGCCGACCGGCGGTTATCTGCTCACCGCCTGTTTCGCCACCGGCCGCCAGGCCGGACGTGGCGCACTGGCCTGGCTTACTGCGCCGGGCTGACCTCAACCTTGAGCGTAAAGGTTTTGGCGGGGAGCGCATTCTTCTCCCACGGGCGTGCATACACATAAGTCAGCACGGCGTTGCCGCTACCCTGCGCCCGGAACGACCAGACTTCTAGCCCCGGCACACCCACCATACCGTCCGCTGCCGGTGCCTCGCCGGTAATCGTATCCAGTCGCAACACATCATCGCCCGCCACGGCATAGGACCAGACATAACCCGTGCTCGGGTTCGTCGGCAGCCGCACGACCAACGGTTGATACGGAATTAGCGATGCCGTACCACCCGAATCAGACAACGAGGCGGTCACCGGCATTTCCACCGGAAAGAGCGAAGGCGCACAGCCGCTCAGCAGCGATGCGATACCCAGAGCCAGCAACCAACGTTTCATAGCGATTCTCACAAAAGCTCAATACCGAAATGTTTCATGATGTAGGCAAAACCCACAAAGCAAACGATTGTAATCAGCGCGCTTGCACCTAGCGTCGGCCAAAAACCGATGCGTTCGTGCAAAAACGGAAACGCGAGGAACATCGGCAACGTGGGCACCACGTACCAGAAGGTG
>CALKUR010000185.1 GCA_937996725.1 uncultured Dechloromonas sp.
GCGACCGTTTCGTGCTGTCCAATGGTCACGGCTCGATGCTGATCTATTCGCTCTTGCACCTAACTGGCTATGACTTGCCAATGCAAGAGTTACGCAACTTCCGACAGTTGCACTCCAAGACGCCAGGCCATCCCGAGGTCGGCGTGACGCCCGGTGTTGAAACAACGACCGGTCCGCTTGGGCAAGGCTTGTCCAATGCAGTGGGTATGGCTCTTGCTGAGGCGCTGCTCGCTGCGGAGTTCAATCGTCCCGGCTTGAATCTGGTCGATCACCATACCTATGCATTCGTTGGCGATGGCTGTTTGATGGAAGGCATCTCGCACGAGGTTTGCTCGCTGGCGGGTACGTTGCGTTTGTCTAAATTGGTCGTGCTGTATGACGACAATGGCATTTCAATTGACGGCAATGTTGAGCACTGGTTTGCCGACGATACCGCCAAGCGTTTTGAGGCATACGGCTGGAATGTCGTGCGTGTTGCCGATGGTCACGATGTCCAGGCGGTTGACCAGGCGATTGGAGAGGCGCGCAAGCTGGGTCAGCAGCACGGCCGTCCCACTTTGGTGATTTGCCGTACCGTGATTGGTCAGGGCGCACCTACTGTTGCCGGAACCGATAAGGTTCACGGTGCTCCACTCGGTGCAGATGAAATCGCAAAAACACGCGCCGCGATCGGTTGGACGCACGCCGCCTTTGAAATCCCCGCGAATGTATACGCGGCATGGAATGCACGCGCTGCGGGTGCTGAACGCGAAGCCACCTGGGACAAAATCTTCGCCGCTTACAGCAAGGCCTTCCCGGCCGAAGCCGCCGAGTTCACCCGCCGCCTATCGGGCAAGTTGCCCGCTACCTGGTCGAAGACCGCGCAAGACTTCATCGCTGCCACACAAGCCAAAGCCGAAACTGTTGCCACGCGTAAAGCCTCGCAGCTGGCGATTGAAGCACTCGCACCGAATCTGCCGGAACTCCTAGGTGGCTCGGCAGATCTGGCAGGTTCCAACCTAACCTGGTGGAAGGGCGCCAAAGGCGTCACCGCCACGGAGGGTGGCAACTATCTGTTCTATGGCGTGCGTGAATTTGGTATGACCGCCATCGCCAACGGCATCGCCTTGGCCGGTGGCTTTATCCCTTACACCGCCACCTTTATGGTGTTCTCGGATTACGCCCGCAACGCGATCCGCATGGCCGCGCTGATGAAGGTCCGCCAGATCATGGTCTACACCCACGACTCCATCGGTCTGGGTGAAGATGGCCCGACGCACCAGCCGATCGAACATGCTGCCTCGCTGCGTCTGATTCCGAATCTGGATGTCTGGCGCCCGGCTGATGCCACCGAAACGGCCGTTGCCTGGGTCAAGGGTGTTGAAAACAACACCGGTCCAACGGCGCTGTTGCTGTCGCGTCAAAATCTGCCGCCGGTGGCCAACAAGACAGCCGCCGGTGATGTTGCCCGTGGCGGTTACGTCGTGTCACCGGCTACCGGTGCCAAGGCGGTACTGATTGCGACCGGTTCTGAAGTCAAACTGGCGCTGGATGCTCAGGCTGCATTGGCCGAAGCCGGTGTTGCTGTTAGCGTAGTGTCGATGCCATCGACCACGACCTTCGACAAACAAGACAAAGCCTGGCGTGACCAGGTGCTGCCAGCCGCTCTGCCACGCGTGGCGATTGAAGCCGGTCACCCCGATGGTTGGTACAAATATGTCGGTCTGGACGGCGCTGTTATTGGCCTTGCCCGCTTCGGCGAATCGGCACCCGCCGGTCTGCTGTTCAAAGAATTCGGCTTCACCGTCGAAAACATCGTCAACACCGTCCGCGGTGTGCTCTCGAAGTAATCTATTTCAACGCTTAATCAAAAACTACCCGGAGATTCAAAAATGGCCATCAATGTCGCTATCAACGGTTTCGGACGTATCGGTCGCTGCACCCTGCGCGCAATCTATGAGCTCGGTCTGCAGAAGGAATTCAATCTGGTCGCCATCAACGCATCGGGGGACCTGAAGACCAACGCCCACCTGCTGAAGTACGACACCACGCATGGCCGTTTCCGCACCCCGGTCGAAACCGAAGGCGAAAACTGCATCATCATCGACGGTAAGAAAATCGCCTTCTACTCGACCAAAGATCCGAAGGCCATCAACTGGGCTGATCACAAGGTCGACATGGTGCTGGAGTGTACCGGTGCCTATACGTCGAAGGCCAAGGCTCAGGCTCTGCTGGAGCAAGGTGCGAAGCGTGTGCTGATCTCGGCCCCGGGCGGTGATGATGTTGATGCCACCGTGGTTTTTGGTGTGAACACCGATGTGCTGAAGGGCGATATGACCGTCGTGTCGAACGCCTCATGCACCACCAACTGTCTGGCACCGGTCGCCAAAATTCTGTCGGACAACGTCGGCATCAAATCCGGTCTGATGACCACGGTGCATGCTTACACCAACGACCAAGTCACCGTCGACGTCCGCCACAAAGATCTGCGTCGCGCCCGTGCTGCCGCCCAGAACATCATCCCAACCAAGACTGGCGCTGCCGCTGCCGTCGGTCTGGTACTGCCGCAACTGAAGGGCAAGTTCGACGGTTTCGCCCTGCGTGTGCCGACCATCAACGTGTCGCTGGTTGACCTGACCTTCACCACTGATCGCCCAACGACCAAGGACGAAATCAACAGCCTGATGACGGCTGCGGCCAACGGCCCGATGAAGAACGTGCTGGCCGTTAACAATGACCCGCTAGTCTCGTCGGACTTCAACCACGATCCGCATTCGTCCACTTTCGACGCCACGCAGACCCGTGTGATCCAAGCCGAAGACGGCAGCACGCTGGTCAAAGTTCTGGCCTGGTACGACAACGAATGGGGTTACAGCTGCCGCATGCTGGATACCGCCCGCGCCTGGGTTAATGCTAAGTAATTAACGGCTACCACGGAGCCTGATCATGAATGTTAAGAAGCTGACTGATGTCGATGTGCGCGGCAAGCGCGTTTTCATCCGCGCCGACCTGAACGTCCCGCAGGACGACGCCGGCAACATCACCGAAGATACCCGCATCCGCGCATCAATTCCGTCGATCCAGTACTGTCTCGATCACGGTGCCGCCGTCATGGTCACCTCGCACCTCGGTCGTCCGACCGAAGGCGAAGTACGGGCTGAGGATTCGTTGATGCCGGTCGCCGTGCGTCTAGGTCAGCTGCTGCATAAACCAGTTCGTCTGATCCAGAACTGGGTCGACGGCGGTTTTGAGGTGAAACCGGGCGAAGTGGTGCTCTTGGAAAACTGCCGCTGCAACAAGGGTGAGAAGAAAGACAACGAAGAACTGGCCCAGAAAATGGCCAAGCTCTGCGACGTCTACGTGAATGATGCGTTTGGTACGGCCCACCGCGCCGAAGCCACCACGCACGGTATTGCGCGCTTTGCGCCGGTCGCCTGTGCTGGCATGCTGATGGGCGGTGAAATCGACGCCCTGGCCAAGGCCATTGAAAACCCGGCACGCCCACTGGTCGCCATCGTCGGTGGTGCCAAGGTCTCTTCGAAACTCGTTATCCTGAAGGCATTAGCCGAAAAGGTTGATCAGCTCATCGTCGGTGGTGGTATCGCCAACACCTTTCTGCTGGCATCGGGGCATCGCATCGGTGAATCACTGGCCGAACCAGAGTTGGTCAAAGAAGCACAAGCCATCATGGATATGATGAAAGCCCGTGGTGCCGAAGTGCCCCTGCCAGTCGACGTCGTGGTCGCTGACGAAGTCTCAGCACTCGCCCGCGCCAACAAGATTCCCGTCGACGAAGTCACTGCCCACGACCGTATTCTCGACGTTGGCCCCAAGACAGCCGCCCGCCTGTCGGAAATCATCGCCCACGCCGGCACCATCATCTGGAACGGCCCGGTCGGCGTGTTCGAACACGACCAGTTCGCCGGTGGCACCAAGATGATGTCGTCGGCCATCGCCCACTCGGACGCCTTCTCCATCGCCGGTGGTGGCGACACCCTGGCGGCGATCGCCAAATTCAAGATTGCCGATGACGTCGGTTATATCTCGACCGGTGGTGGCGCTTTCCTGGAGTTCCTGGAAGGCAAAACTCTGCCGGCCATCGAAGCCCTCGAAGCTCGCGCTAACGGCTAACCAAAGGATCACCCATGCTCCGCAGCACTAAGATCGTCGCCACCCTGGGCCCATCCAGTTCGTCGCCGGAGGCGCTGGGTGCCCTGATCGCTGCCGGGGTGGATGTTGTCCGCCTCAATTTCAGCCACGGCACAGCCGATGATCATCGTGCCCGCGCCAAACTCGTTCGAGAACTGGCGCAGCAATATCGCCGTCCGGTTGGGATCCTGGTCGATCTACAAGGCCCGAAGATTCGTGTTGGCAAATTCGCCGATGGGAAGATCACGCTAACGAAGGGCGACAGTTTCATTCTGGATGCGGCCTGCAAGCTGGGTAATCAGGAACGTGTCGGACTCGACTACCCGGAACTACCCAACGATGTTCAAGCCGGCGACGTGCTGCTGCTGGATGACGGCCGCGTCGTTCTAAACGTGACTGCGGTGAATGGCCCGGAGATTCATACCAAGGTCCAGGTTGGCGGACCGCTCTCAAACAATAAAGGCATCAATCGTAAGGGTGGCGGTCTCTCGGCACCCGCGCTGACCGACAAAGACAAGGCCGACATGATCACGGCCGCGGAAATCAACGCCGATTTCCTCGCCATCTCCTTCCCGCGTGAAGCTGCCGACATTCATCTGTCGCGCGAGCTCATGAAAAAGGCCGGCGGCAAATCGCTAATCATCGCTAAGATTGAACGCACCGAGGCCATTGAAAATCTCGAGGAGATTCTCGAAGCATCCGATGGCATCATGGTCGCCCGTGGCGATCTGGGTGTCGAAGTCGGCGATGCCGCCGTGCCGGCACTGCAAAAGCGCATGATCCGTATGGCGCGCGAGATGAACAAACTCGCCATCACCGCCACGCAGATGATGGAGTCGATGATCAGCTCACCGATTCCCACCCGCGCCGAAGTCTCTGACGTCGCCAACGCCGTACTTGATGGCACTGATGCCGTCATGCTCTCGGCCGAAACGGCCAGCGGCCAGTACACGGTAGAAACCGTCGAGGCCATGGTGCGCATTTGCCTTGAGGCAGAGCGTTCCTATCCCGTCATGTTGGAGAGCGAGTTCCTGAACCGCATCTTCACGCGGGTCGATCAATCGATCGCTATGGCCGCTATCTGGACCGCGCATCACCTCAAGGTCAAAGCCATTGCCGCGCTCACCGAATCTGGAGCGACAGCGCTCTGGATGAGCCGCCTGAATTGTGGCGTACCCGTCTTTGCCCTGACACCAGACGAAGCCGCCCGCAACCGCATGACGCTGTTCCGCGATGTCTATCCGATGCTCATGCCGCGCAGCCACCCGGACCGCGACATGATGCTGGCTGACGCCGAAACCGTACTATTGGATCAAGGTGCCGTCGATCGCGGTGATCTGGTCGTCATGACGATCGGCGAACCTATCGGCACGCCCGGCGGTACCAACACGCTCAAGATTGTTCATGTCGGGGATCATGCGACCCCCGATATCACCGGTTAACTTTTTACAAATATCACACCCGGCATCCTGCCAAAGGAGATTGCTATGTCCCTCGTCTCGCTGCGCCAACTGCTCGACCACGCCGCCGAACACAACTACGGCCTGCCCGCGTTCAACGTCAACAACATGGAACAAGTCTGGGCCATCATGGAAGCGGCCAAGAAGCTCAACGCACCGGTCATCATGCAAGCTTCAGCCGGTGCCCGTAAATACGCCGGCGAGCCTTTCTTGCGCCACCAGATTCTGGCCGCACTGGAAGCCTACCCCGAGATTCCGGTCGTCATGCACCAGGATCACGGTCAAAGCCCGGCCGTCTGCATGGCCGCCATCCGCTCAGGCTTCTCGTCAGTGATGATGGACGGCTCACTGCAGGCTGACGGCAAGACCGTCGCCTCCTTCGAATACAACGTCGACGTCACCCGCAAGGTCGTCGAACTGTCGCACAGCATCGGTGTTTCGGTCGAAGGCGAACTGGGCGTGCTCGGCTCGCTAGAAACCATGACCGGCGACAAGGAAGACGGTCACGGTGCCGAAGGCAAAATGACCATGGAACAGCTGCTGACCGATCCCGATCAGGCCGCCGACTTCGTCAAGGCCACGCAGTGTGACGCGCTGGCCATCGCCATCGGCACCAGCCATGGTGCCTATAAGTTCACCAAAAAGCCCACGGGCGACATCCTCGCCATCTGGCGCATCAAGGAAATCCACGCCCGCATCCCGAATACGCATCTGGTCATGCACGGTTCGTCAACGGTGCCGCCTGAGCTGCTGGCCGTCATCAACCAGTACGGCGGCAAGATCAAGGAAACCTACGGCGTGCCGGTGTCCGAGATCCAGGAAGCGATCAAGTTCGGCGTGCGCAAGATCAACATCGATACCGACATCCGTCTGGCCATGACTGGCGCGATCCGTCGCTACTTCGTCGAGAACCCGAGCAAGTTCGACCCGCGCGACTACCTAAAGCCCGCGCGCGAAGCCGCCAAGAAAGTTTGCGAAGCCCGCTTCGAGGCCTTTGGTTGCGCCGGCCAGGCCAGCAAGATCAAACCGATTCCGCTGGACGTGATGGCACTCCATTACGCTGAAGGCAAACTGAACCAAGTGGTCCGTTAATTTTTACCGGTAATTTTCATGTCTCAAGCCCAAGCCTTATTCGAATCGACCATCACCAGCCTGCCCTTGATCGCCAAGGGTAAGGTGCGCGACATCTACGCCGTTGGTGACGACAAGCTACTCGTCGTCAGCAGCGACCGGCTATCGGCTTTTGATGTGATCCTGCCGGATCCGATTCCGGGTAAAGGCAAGGTGCTGACCCAAACCGCTAGCTTCTGGTTCAAGAAACTCGCCGACATCGTGGCAACGCATAGCACCGACATCGATCCCGAGACCGTGGTCGCCGAGAACGAGCGTGCACAAGTCCGCAACCGCGCAGTCGTCGTCAAGCGCCTTCGTCCGCTGCCGATCGAAGCGGTCGTACGCGGTTACATCATTGGTTCGGGCTGGAAAGACTATCAGGACACCGGCGCGGTCTGCGGTATCAAACTCCCGGCCGGGCTGAAGCAGGCAGACAAGCTGCCGCAACTGATTTTTACACCGGCCACTAAGGCAGCGGTCGGCGATCACGACGAGAATATCTCTTTTGAGCAAGCTCAGGCGCACTGCGACAAGGAACTGAACGCGTTGCTCCAAGGTACCGGCAAGACAGGTTCAAAATTGGTGACAGAAGCGCGCAATGCCGCTTTTGCCCTGTACCAAGCCGCTGCCGACTACGCCGCCACCAAGGGCATCATCATCGCCGACACTAAGTTCGAATTCGGTATCGACGACAAAGGCACGCTGCACCTGATCGATGAGATCCTGACACCGGACTCTTCACGTTTCTGGCCGGCTGATGCCTGGAAGCCAGGCAGCAACCCGCCCTCCTACGACAAACAGTACGTCCGCGATTATTTAGAGACGCTGGACTGGAATAAAAAGGCTCCCGGCCCCACATTACCCAATGAGGTGATTGAACAAACGGCTGCCAAGTACCACGAGGCCTTTGAAAAACTCACCGGACAGAAAGTCGTCGAATAATTTCTCCGGAAGCACAACACAAAAGCAACACAGGAAGCCCCACATGAATCCACTACTCGATTTTGCGGGGCTTCCCCGCTTTGATGCCATTCAACCGGCTGATGTACAGCCCGCCATTAGCCAGCTGCTTGAAGAAGCGCGCGCCGAAGTCGAGCGGCTGTTAAAGCCCGATGTGCCGACGACCTGGTCAGACTTTGCAGAGCCCCTGCAAGATAATCTGGAGCGTCTGTCGCGCGCCTGGGGCATTGTTGGCCATCTGCACAGCGTTAACGACATTCCGCCCTGGCGCGAGGCTTATAACGCCATGCTGCCCGAGGTCACGACGTTTTACGCCGGTCTTGGCCAGAATCTGGCCCTATTCAAACGTTATCAATCCCTGGCTGCTAGCCCAGACTTCGCGACACTCAGCCCCGCACGCCAGCGCATTCTGCAGAACGAGATTCGCGATTTCCGTCTCTCTGGTGCAGAGCTCCCCGACACCGACAAGCCGCGCTTCCAGGCACTGCAAGAACGTCTCTCGCAACTGGCCGCAAAGTTCTCGGAGAATCTGCTCGACGCCACCAATGCTTTCCAACTCGATGTTACGAACGAAGCTGAGCTTGATGGCCTACCTAGCGATGTGAAAGCCGCTGCCAAGGCTACGGCCGAGAAGGCAGGCGTTGCCGGCTGGCGCTTCAGCCTGCAGGCACCTTCCTATTTGCCAGTAATGCAGTACGCCAGCCATCGCCCGCTACGTGCTCAGATGTATCGCGCCTATGCCGTGCGTGCCAGTGAGTTCGGCGATTGCGCCAGCCAGCCGGAATGGAACAACGCCGACCTTATCGACGAGATTCTCAAATTGCGTTCTGAAATGGCGCAGATGCTCAGCTATCAGAGCTACGCCGATCTGTCGCTCGTTCCGAAGATGGCCGATAACGTGCCACAAGTCTTAGCCTTCCTGCGCGATCTGGCGCAACGCGCCAAACCCTACGGCGCAGCGGATCTGGCCGAATTGACCCATTTCGCAAAAACCGAGCTCGGTTTTAATGAGGTCGAACCATGGGACATCGCCTACATCTCCGAGAAGCTCAAACAGGCCCGCTACAGCTTCTCGGATGACGAAGTAAAACAATACTTCCCGGAACCTAAAGTACTCGGCGGTCTATTCAGCGTCATCGAGCGTCTATTCAGCGTCCAGATCACGCCGGATACTGCGCCGGTCTGGCACCCAAGCGTGCGTTTCTTCCGAATCACCCAAGACAACCAACTCATCGGTCAGTTTTATCTCGATCTCTACGCCCGCGAAGAAAAGCGCGGGGGTGCCTGGATGGATGAGGCGCTGACGCGTCGTCGTATCAAAAAGGGGATTCAAACCCCGGTGGCTTACCTCAACTGCAACTTTCCGGCTCCTGTGGGCGATAAGCCGGCCACCTTCACACACGATGACGTGATCACGCTCTTCCACGAAACCGGCCATGGCCTGCACCATATGCTGACCCAAGTCGAAGATCTCGCCGTCTCCGGCATTCATGGCGTGGAGTGGGATGCGGTGGAACTGCCCTCGCAGTTCATGGAGAACTTCTGCTGGGAGTGGTCGGTCTTACAGGATATGACCGCCCATGTAGACACCGGTGCACCACTACCGCGCGCCCTCTACGAGAAGATGCTCGCCGCCAAGAACTTCCAGAGCGGACTCTTCACGCTACGCCAGCTGGAGTTTGCGCTGTTCGACTTGTTGATCCATAGCGACCCCGCTTGCGGCACATCGGTGCTCGACACCCTGGCCAAGGTGCGCCAGGAAGTCGCCGTCATTCAACCACCGACCTGGCATCGTTTCCCGAACAGCTTCTCGCACATTTTCGCGGGGGGGTATGCTGCCGGCTACTACAGCTATAAGTGGGCCGAAGTCTTGTCGGCCGATGCCTTCGCGGCATTTGAGGAAAGTGGTAACCCAGTGGATCCAGTGACTGGCGCTCGCTTCCTCAAGGAAATTCTCTCGGTCGGCGGGTCTCGCCCGGCAATTGAATCCTTCCGCGCCTTCCGGGGTCGCGATCCGCAGGTCGATGCGCTATTGCGTCACAGCGGCATGACGACTGAGGCGGCCTAGTTCAACCGCCTCAATTGCTGCCTCTCACCGAATCAGACAGGGTTAGTTACTACCGACCTCGCACTTTTTACCCATATCGTTACACAGCTTCACAGCCGCATTAACGATGCGGGTGGTCTGCGGGTTTTCGCCGGCCGGAGCACTACCGACAATCATCAGCTGTGAGATGTTCTTGTTCAGGGCCGTCACCGTCAGCGTCGCCGACTGATCGTTTTCTTTCAGCCGAATCGTCATGCTGGCCGGGTCATTACTCACCACGGTAACGTTCGGATTGTTTTTCGTGGTGTTGGTCGCGACCTCATAGACCCGTTTAGCCGACACATCCAGAATCACCGTGGCGACCTGCGTCACGCGTTGCTGGGCTTGGGTATTTTGCGCCTGACCATCATCTTGATCCTGTGTCACTTGCTGGACACGGTTCATGGCACGGTGCGCGACAAAGATCCACTGCGCCTCTGCTGTTAATGGCAACGATGCCCCCAGAACCACTAACGATCCGGCAACAATACTGCCCAGTTTTTTTGAAATCGCCATACCCCACTCCCCCAACCGGTTGTTTACGAATAGAATTCAACTCTATGCTAAATCCAAATGAACTCTTCGCCAACCACGCCATTGAATTGGTGCCATTCCTGCAGAATCTGGCCGTTGGTGCCCTCGGCCTATTCGCTAACATCTGGATCAACGTCTTTTTTCTGCGCCGGATTGTCGTGTATTACGAGATCAACGCACGCATTCATTTGGGCAGAAATCGCTACAACCGGGTATTCCTGACCTACTTCATTGGCATCGTCTTACTGATGCTCTCACAGGTCGTTTCCATTCTCGCCTGGAGTGGACTCATCCTGTTCTTGGGCTTGATTGAGCATCCATTCGGTGCCCTGTTATTTGTCGGCAGTTGCTACACCACCATTGGCATTGTGTCGGATGTCATGCCCAACGCCTGGAAGCTGCAAGCCATCTTTATCGCCCTCTCCGGCCTCTTTGCCGTGGCACTCAGCACGGCGGCTATGCTGAGTATGTCGCCACTGTTCCGAATGGCTTGGTATCGCAAACACGATAAGGCCCTTCGCGCGATCATGGCCAAAAACCATGTCACGATCCCGGAGCTCGATGCACTGGAAGGCATAGAACCCCTGCCGAACAAACGCCCATAAGGCCGCAGACCCATGTCACTCATCACCTTTCGTTCGCCGACCCAGGGT
This sequence comes from uncultured Dechloromonas sp., assembly GCA_937996725.1. GTDB lineage: Bacteria > Pseudomonadota > Gammaproteobacteria > Burkholderiales > Rhodocyclaceae > Fluviibacter. The sequence goes on from CALKUR010000185.1 coordinate 10,935, forward strand.
AGCGTCATCATGTTTGGCGAAGATGCCAAACAATTGCTGGCGGCGCTAGACCTACCGGAATCTGGCGAAATCATGACGGCGCAGCTACCCGCAATGATCACACGGCTTCAACAAGTCATTGCCATCGATAAAAACGCTAACCCCGTCATCTGGCCAGAAGATCTGAACGTAGAAGAAGAAATGAATGCGCCTGTTGTTATTCGGCTATCGCAACGCGCTGTGCCAATGCTGCAGCTCCTAGAACGCTGCCTATCGGCCACCGAAACGGTTCGCTGGTCAGCTTAATCAGGGTTAAACGCCGAAGGGCAATCCGTCGTCCTGCACCATCAGGCGCTCAACCAGCGGTTCCAGATCCAATCCCAGTTTTACCTGCAATTGCGCTACACGATCACGCAACACATGCGCATCGAGCAAGATCGTTGCATTCACAGCGCCGAGGGCAACCACGTTCCCTCCCGGGGTTTGTGGCAGCAACCGGGTGCGCCCTTCAAAGGCCGACTCCAACGCCAGACAACTCTGCAAAAAGTTCGGGCTCCGACTCAAAAAATTGCAGACGAATAGGCCATTGTCCGTTAAACGTTGGCGGGCATTCTTGTAGAACAACACACGTTCCAGGCCGCCTGGTTGCCCATCGGCATCAAAGCCATCCACCAGAATCAGGTCAAACGTTTCTGTGGCGTTTGCCATCCATTCGGCCCCCTCTGCCACCACGATTTTTAACCGGTCACTCTCCGGCGGCAAGCTAAAGCCCTGGTATGCTGCCGCAACCACAGCGGTCGATTGTTCAATCACCACCTGCTGGGCATCCGGCAAATAACGATGGATAAACCGGGTGAGTGACCCAGCCCCCAGACCGATCTGCAAAATTCGCCTAGGCATACCTGGCCAATCGCCCGAGAGCAACAAGGCTGTCATCATCTCGCGGGTATAGATCAGCTCCAGATCCCATGGACGTGAGACACGCATTGCGCCCTGTACCCAATCCGAGCCAAAGTGGAGCGTGCGAACGCCTCGGGCCTCACGGATTTCGATCATAAAAACCTAGGGAATACCTAAATTTTGATCAGACACCCATCATCTTGAACAAAATGATGCAGCCTAACGCAAAGAAAACGGCACCAATGGCAACCGCAGGCCAAGGCGTATAGACAATTGTGTTGGGGCTATTGATGTTTTTAGTGGTGTGAACAAATCGGACCAAGGAAATCGCGATCGTCGTCAAACCAAATACGACCAGAACTAAGCTTGAGTGACCGGTATCACTCAGATGTAGATCTGTTTGAGCACCTGGCGTGACCGCCATAAAACTTTTGATGACAACGTGAAACTTCTCAAGCACAAACCCAAAGGCAATAAACGCAATACCGGTTCGGACCCAAGCCAATAGGGTTCGTTCGTTCGAAGCGTGATCTGAGTACCGGTCGATCATGAGGGTATCCATGAGCGCGTTACGAAAAACATGAAAAGGCCATCATGTGCCTTAATCACCTTTAGAGTGGTGCCTCGGGTCGGAATCGAACCGACACTCCTTTCGGAACCGGATTTTGAGTCCGGCGCGTCTACCAATTTCACCACCGAGGCACGCGGGCTGCATTATACACGGGGACGCCCCGTAGCCTTATACTTGCGCCCCATGAGCGCCAATGCCGCCCCCCTCTCACGACTCAGCGATTACGACTTCGAACTTCCCGAAGATCTGATTGCGCAGCACCCTGCGGCCGAGCGCAGCGCCAGTCGCTTGCTGGTGGTGAATGATGAGGGCTGCGATGACCGCCAATTTACCGATTTGCCCAACCTGCTCAACCCCGGCGACCTGCTGGTGATGAATGACACGCGCGTACTGCGTGCCCGCTTCTTCGGACAGAAAGCATCCGGCGGCCAGATTGAGGTCATGATCGAGCGCATTCAGGCAGACGGTCGCACGGCGCGTGCCCAGATTCGTGCCAGCAAATCACCCAAACCGGGAACACGCCTACATTTGGCCGAGGCCTTTGAAGTCGAGGTCACCGGCCGCGATGGCGAGTTTTTCATTCTGGGGTTGCCGCCGGAGGAACCCCGCGATTTCTGGCAACTGACCGAAGCGCACGGCCTGCTGCCGTTGCCGCCGTACATCACGCATAAGCCGGATGCCGACGATGAAACGCGTTATCAGACGGTGTATGCCGCCAGCCCGGGCGCCGTAGCCGCACCTACCGCTGGCCTGCATTTTGATGAACGCATGTTCGCGCAGCTGAAGGCTCGCGGCATCGAAACGGCCACCGTCACCCTGCACGTGGGTGCTGGTACCTTCCAGCCCGTACGCGTAGAAAACCTCGACGACCACATCATGCATCACGAGTGGTATCACCTACCCGAGACCACCGTGGCCGCGATTACCGCCTGCCGCGCCCGCGGCGGCAAGGTGGTGGCCGTTGGTACGACTTCATTACGCGCCCTGGAATCGGCCGCACGTCACCAGAACATTGCGCCGGGCGGCCTACTGCATGCCGACAGCCGGGAAACCGATTTGTTCATTCGCCCCGGCTACACCTTCAAGGTGGTTGACCGACTGATTACCAATTTCCACCTGCCCAAATCCACCTTGCTCATGCTGGTGTCAGCCTTCGCCGGATATGAGACCATGCGCACTGCCTACCGGCACGCCATTGAACAGCGCTACCGCTTTTTCAGCTATGGCGATGCCATGCTTTTGACCAGAACTGACGCCGTATGAAATTCGACCTAATCACGACCGATGGTGCCGCCCGACGCGGCCGCATGACGCTGGCCCATGGCCAGGTCGATACCCCGGCATTTATGCCCGTGGGCACCTACGGCACGGTGAAGGCCATGACCCCCGAGGCGTTGGCTAATACCGGCGCGCAAATCTGCCTCGGCAACACCTTCCACCTGTGGCTGCGCCCGGGCATGGAGGTCATCAAACAGTTCGGCGGTCTGCACAAGTTCATGAACTGGGACAAGCCGATCCTGACCGATTCCGGTGGTTTTCAGGTGTTTTCACTGGGTGATCTACGCAAGATCACCGAAGAAGGCGTCAAGTTCGCCTCGCCGATCGACGGCGCGCGTTTGTTTCTGACCCCAGAAATCTCGATGCAGATCCAGAAGGATCTGAACAGCGACATCGTCATGATCTTCGACGAATGCACGCCTTACCCGGCGGATTACAAAACCGCCGCTGAGTCGATGCGCCTGTCGCTGCGTTGGGCGCGCCGCTCGCGTGACGAGCACGACCGCCTGCAAAACACCAACGCGCTGTTCGGCATTGTTCAGGGCGGCATGCACGAAGCCCTGCGCGACGAGTCTCTCGCCGGGCTGAAAGACATCAACTTCAATGGGTTCGCCATCGGCGGTCTCTCGGTCGGCGAACCCAAAGAAGACATGATGCGTATCTTGGCGCACACCGCGCCGCAGCTCCCCACCGACAAGCCCCGCTACCTGATGGGCGTGGGCACGCCGGAAGACCTGATGGATTCAGTCGAGCAAGGTATCGATATGTTCGACTGCGTCATGCCCACGCGCAATGCCCGTAACGGCCACCTCTTTACCCGCTTCGGCGACATCAAGATCAAGAACGCCCGCTTTAAAACCGACGAAGCGCCGCTCGACCCCACCTGCACCTGCTATACCTGCCAGAACTTCAGCCGCGCCTATTTGCATCACCTGTTCCGTGCTGGCGAGATCCTGTCGAGCATCCTCAATACCGTCCACAACCTGCATTACTACCAGACCCTCATGGCCGAGATGCGGAACGCCATTGAACAAGGGCAATTTGTGCCCAAAATAGCCAACCTGCGCGCCGACCGCCAACGCGGCGTTTAAGTCGGGCCACCCCCGCCCACAAGGGCGGTGGCGGTCAAAAGAATGCTAAAATCAGCCCTTTAGTTAACCACTCGCTGGAGACACCCCAAGTGATCAGCCCCGCATTCGCACAAGCCGCCGGCGCCGGTGGCGTACAAGACGCCCTGAGCCAGTTCCTGCCTTTGATCGCCATGTTCGCGATCCTGTATTTCCTGATGATTCGCCCGCAGATGAAAAAAGCCAAAGAGCACAAAGCGTTGGTTGCTGGCCTGCAAAAAGGTGACGAAGTGATCACCCAGGGCGGCATGGCCGGCAAGGTCACCCAAATTGGTGACAATTACATCAAGGTTGAAGTCGGCACCAACAGCGCTGGTCCGGTTGAAATCACCGTTCAGCGTCCGGCCATCGGTATCGTGCTGCCGAAGGGCACCTTGGGCTCGCTGTAATCAAGGGCACGCACTGACTGTGCATGTTCGACTCGGGGGCTCTGGCCCCCGTTTCACTTTTCTGTGTTCCAACTGATTCACTGCTATGAACCGTTACCCGCTCTGGAAATACATCGTTGTAGCCGTCGCCCTGGTCATCGGGGTGCTCTACACGTTGCCCAACTTCTTCGGTGAAACACCGGCCGTTCAGGTGTCGCCCATTCGCGCCACGCTGAAGTCGGACAATAAGCTTCTGGATCAGGTCGCCACCGTTCTGAACAAGAACAACCTGCCGGGCGATGCCGCGTTTCTGGATACCAACGGCGTCAAGGTGCGCCTGCCGGATACCGATACGCAACTGAAAGCACGCGATATTCTCGAGCATGCCTTTAATCCGAACCCGGATAACAGCCAGTACGTCGTTGCTTTAAATCTATTGTCCGCTTCACCGAAGTGGCTCACCAGCATCCACGCCCTGCCGATGTATCTGGGCCTCGATCTGCGCGGTGGTGTGCACTTCCTGCTGCAAGTCGATCTACAAGGCGCGCTGACCAAGCGTCTCGATGCCACGGGTGCCGATATTCGCACCCTGCTGCGCGACAAAAACATCCGCCATGCGGGCATTAATCGTGATGGCCAACGCGTGATCGTTCGCTTTCGCGAAAGCGACTACCGCGATCAAGCCCGTGCCGCGCTGCTCGACGCCCAACCAGATATGAGCTTTGCCGAGCAAACCCTGAGCGGTGATGCGGCACTCGTCGGCACCTTCAAGCCAGAAGCCGTGAAGCGTATTCAGGAATACGCCGTCAAACAGAACATCACCACCCTGCACAACCGGATTAACGAACTGGGCGTCGCTGAACCCATCATCCAGCAGTCGGGTCCGGATCGCATCGTGGTCCAGCTGCCGGGCGTGCAAGATACCGCCAAAGCCAAAGACATTCTGGGTCGTACCGCCACGCTGGAAATTCGCATGGTCGACGACACCCCGGGCGCACTCGAAGCTGCTGTCAACGGCCAGATTCCAGGCACGGCAGAGCTGTACACCGAACGTGGTGGTAGCCCAATTCTGGTGAAGAAGGTGGTCGTGCTCACCGGCGAGCGCCTGAACGATGCCCAGCCCGGTTTCGACAATCAGACACAAGAGCCGGTCGTGCACCTGACCCTGGATTCGGCCGGTGCCCGTATCTTCCGCGACGTCACCCGTGAAAACGTCGGCAAGCGCATGGCCATCCTGCTCATCGAAAAGGGCAAGGGCGAAGTCATTACCGCCCCGGTGATCCGCAGCGAAATCGGTGGCGGCAAAGTGCAGATCTCCGGCCGTATGAGCACCATCGAAGCCAACGAAGTCGCCCTACTCCTGCGCGCTGGTTCTCTGGCCGCGCCGATGGAAATCATCGAAGAACGCACCGTCGGCCCATCGCTGGGTGCTGAGAATATCGCGCGCGGCTTCCAGGCCACGTTGTGGGGCTTCGCTGCCATCGCAGTATTCATGATCGCCTACTACCGCATGTTCGGCGTCATCTCAGTCATTGCACTGTCGGCCAACCTGCTCTTCCTGGTCGCGATTCTGTCGCTGCTGCAAGCCACGCTCACCCTACCGGGCATCGCCGCGATCGCGCTGGCACTGGGTATGGCGATTGACGCCAACGTGCTGATCAACGAACGGATCCGTGAAGAACTGCGCAACGGCTCGACGCCGCAAGCCGCCATCTCGGCCGGTTACGAACGCGCTTTCGACACGATTCTGGACTCCAACATCACCACGCTGATCGCCGGCCTCGCCCTGCTGATCTTCGGTTCGGGCCCGGTGCGCGGCTTTGCCGTGGTGCACTGTCTGGGCATTCTGACCTCGATCTTCAGCGCCGTCGTCGTTTCGCGCGCACTGGTCAACATCATCTATGGCCGCCAGAAGCGCCTTACCCACATCTCCATCGGTCAGGTCTGGAAGCCTGAAACCGAAAAATCGAAAGCCTGACCGGGAGCGCCATCATGGAATTTTTCCGAATCCGCAAAGACATCCCCTTCATGCGCCATGCGCTGGTGTTCAACATTATTTCGTTGGTCACCTTCCTACTGGCAGTCTTCTTCCTCGCTACCCGTGGCCTACACTTCTCGGTGGAGTTCACTGGCGGTACGCTGGTCGAAGTGCAGTACAAGCAGGCGGCCAACCTTGAAGCCATCCGTGGTGGTTTGGCCAAGGCCGACTTCCAGGACGTGACGGTTCAGAACTTCGGCTCAAGCCGTGACGTGCTCATCCGTATGCCGCTCAAGGCGGCACAAGGTACCGCGGCTGTCGCCAATAACGTGATGACCGCGTTGGAAACCAGCGCCCCGGGTGCCCAGCTGCAACGTGTGGAATTCGTCGGCCCACAGGTCGGCGAAGAGCTGGCGCATGACGGCGCACTGGCCCTACTGCTCGTGATCATCGGCATCGTCATCTATCTGGCCCTGCGCTTCGAATGGCGATTCGCCATCTCAGCCATCATCGCCAACCTGCACGACGTGATCATCATTCTGGGCTTCTTTGCGTTCTTCCAGTGGGAATTCTCGCTACCAGTACTGGCGGCCGTGCTCGCCGTACTGGGCTACTCGGTCAACGAATCGGTCGTCGTCTTCGACCGTGTGCGCGAAACCTTCCGCAAGAAGCGCGGCATGACCACGCCAGAGATTCTGGATCACGCCATTACCAGCACCATCTCCCGCACCATCATCACCCACGGCGCCACCGAAATGATGGTGCTATCGATGCTGATCTTCGGCGGCGATGCCCTGCACTACTTCGCTCTGGCGCTGACCATCGGCATTCTGTTTGGTATCTATTCATCGGTGCTCGTCGCCAGCCCGCTGGTCATGTGGCTGGGCGTCAAGCGCGATCAGTTTATCAAGCCCGCCAAGCGCATCGACTCGGCCAATGCCGATGGCGCCTGCGTCTAAGCTGCACTGAGCCCCAAGTAAAAGCGCCACCTTCGGGTGGCGTTTTGTTTTAGGCTGGCGGATTAGTTTGGCCGATCTGCTTCGCGAGTTTGTCTACGCCGTCCGCACGTTTACGCCAGCCTTCACCAAAATGCACATAGGTTGGCAGCAAGCGGTAAAAACTCTGCCGCGCTTCGGTGTAGGCCTCGATGAGTGCGTGCAAACCGTTAGCGGCAACGTAGTCATTCACGGCGGCAATCGTTTTCGGGCCGATCCCGCCATCGGCGGGTACGCCAACAATGCGTTGCAATAAACGGGCTGCTTGTGCCGGCCCGGTGTTGACCGCCGTATCAAACACAGCCAGATCCAGCCCATCGGGTAGATCACTGCAACGGCAGGCATCCCAATAGCGCTTGCGGTAGATTTCGGTCAGGTGTTCCTCGGGAATCTCACGCAATTCGTCATGGGTGACGGCGCGGCCCAGATAGTCGGCATAGGTTTTGTGGGTGACGCCCTTCATGGTGGCACCACCGGGATCGTTCGGGTGGTTGGCCCACCCGCCCTCGAACCGAAGGGTATGCGCCAGCGCCTCGGGGAAGTTACGTTCCATGGCGCTGACGTTAAGTTGCCTTAAGCCGGCAGTTCGTCGTCTATGGCGAAGACGTGCTTGATGCGCAGCATCTCGCCGCCGTTCTCGGCAATGTTGAGCAGACGATCGATGTTGGGGTGTTTGCCCGCATGAGCACGTGCATCGGTGGTGTGCTCGGCGAAGATATCCAGCCCCTGCTTGGCGGCATCGGCGTTGATGGCGCCCCAGAGTTGACCCAAGTGGTTGTACACGGACAATGAGCCTTGGCTACCGGCTTTGTTCTCGATGATGCCGGCGAGGTTGCCCTCGCCGTCACGCAGTTCGATGGCGGCCAGATGCGAGATACCTGGGAGTTTTTTGAGGTTGTCAGCGAATGCCATGTGCTTGTTCCTTAGAGTACTCAGATGCGCTTAGCCAATTCGGCGGCCTTACCGGTGTAATCCCACGGGGTGAGTTCCAGCAATGCCTTTTTGGCATCGGCCGGAATATCGAGCGTGTTCACAAACGCCTGCATGCCTTCGCGCGAGACGCGGGTGCCACGGGTCAGCTCTTTGAGCTTCTCATACGGGTTGGCGATGCCGAAGCGGCGCATGACCGTCTGGATCGGCTCGGCCAGCAGTTCCCAGTTGGCATCGAGGTCGGCCTTCATGAGATCGGCATTG
>CALKUR010000186.1 GCA_937996725.1 uncultured Dechloromonas sp.
GCTGGGACAGCCAGCTGGTGCGCACCATGCTCACCCGCGCCCGCGAGGATGGCTCGACCATCAATGCCGACGACTACCGTCCGGAAGGCCTGGAGCGTCAGTTCGTCCTGGGTCAGGACGGCCTGTATCGCCTCTCCGAAACGCAAGCGCAGGAAATCCTGCAAATGCGCCTGCAGCGCCTGACGGGTCTGGAACAGGACAAGATCGTTGCCGAATACAAAGAGGTGATGGCCGAGATCGAGGACCTGCTCGACATCCTCTCCAAGCCCGAGCGCGTGTCGGTCATCATCGGCGATGAACTCGCTTCTGTGCGCCAGGAATTCGGCCAGACCAAACTGGGTGCGCGCCGCAGCGAAATCGAACACAGCGCGCAGGACCTGTCCACCGAAGACCTGATCGCGCCCACCGACATGGTGGTCACGCTCAGCCACAGCGGCTACATCAAGAGCCAGCCCCTGTCCGAATACCGCTCGCAAAAGCGTGGTGGCCGTGGCAAACAGGCCGCAGCCACCAAAGAAGACGACTGGATCGACCAGCTCTTCATTGCCAACACGCACGACTACATCCTGTGCTTCTCCAACCGCGGCCGCCTGTACTGGCTCAAGGTCTGGGAAGTGCCGGCCGGCTCACGCAACTCGCGCGGTCGCCCCATCGTGAACATGTTCCCGCTGGCCGAAGGCGAAAAGATCAACGTCGTGCTACCGCTCACGGGCGACATGCGCAGCTTCCCGGCGGATCGCTATGTGTTCATGGCCACAGCCGGCGGCACGGTCAAGAAAACCGCGCTGGACGAGTTCAGCAACCCGCGCAAGGCCGGCATCATCGCCGTCGACCTCGACGAGGGCGACTACCTGGTCGGTGCTGCGATGACCGACGGCCAGCACGATGTGATGCTGTTCTCGGACGGCGGCAAGGCCGTGCGCTTTGACGAAAACGACGTGCGCCCGATGGGCCGCAACGCCCGTGGCGTGCGCGGCATGATGCTCGAGGACGGCCAGCGCGTGATCGCCATGCTGGTGGCCGAAGACGAGCAGCAAAGCGTGCTCACGGCCACCGAAAACGGCTACGGCAAACGCACCAGCATCGTGGAATACACCCGCCACGGCCGTGGCACCAAGGGCATGATTGCGATCCAACAAAGCGAACGCAACGGCAAGGTCGTGGCCGCCACACTGGTGCACGCCGATGACGAGATCATGCTGATCACCGACACCGGCGTGCTGGTGCGCACCCGTGTCGGCGAGATCCGCGAACTCGGCCGCGCCACCCAGGGTGTGACGCTCATCAGCCTGGACGAAGGCGCCAAGCTCTCGGGCCTGCAACGCATCGTCGAGAACGACGCCAACGAGGCGGCGGGCGACGGCGACAACGACAGCGAGGCCGAGGCCACCGAATGACCCGCGCCTGGAACTTCTCTGCCGGCCCCGCGGCCATGCCCGAGGCCGTGCTGCGCCAGGCCGCCAGCGAGATGCTGGACTGGCATGGCAGCGGCATGGGCGTGATGGAGATGAGCCACCGCGGCAAGGAGTTCATGAGCATTTGCGCGCAGGCCGAAGCCGACCACGCCGAGCAGGTCCAGCTGCTGCGGCAGCGTGCGCGCCATCGCCTGATCGGTGCGGCGGTTTTGGTGGGCATCGGCACTGCCTTAGCTGACGATCCGCAGCTGAACGTTCGCTTAACAAAAGGTAAAAATCCAGTCAGAATCGTTCTGGACTCCAGCGCGCGGCTATCTCATACAGCTAAAGTCTGGCACGATGACGGCACCCGCCGACTGTGGCTAGTTAGCAACGTTGTGCCCGCCCACGTGCCGCCTGGAGTCGAACTGGTTGTCTTGAAAACAGTGAACGGCCAGATCGATCCTAGAGATATTTTATGTGCGTTGCACAGCCTAAGCTTGCGACGTGTATTAATCGAAGGGGGTGCTGAAACAGTATCCCGTTTCATGCAAGCACAGTGCCTTGATCGGTTGCACTTACTGGTTGCACCCATCATCATGGGGTCGGGTCGCCCGGCTTTTAATTTGCCGGCAATTCAAACCATGGATGAAGCAGTGCGGCTGCGCACAAAAACTTATGCGCTGGAAGACGAGATCATCTATGACATTGACCTGACGTCTCAGCGACTCCCGATTGACTTCAGCAAAATGTCTGCGAAGCGCTGAGCAGAGTCATCCCAGGTGGGTTGAGTAAGTGCAACTCGCCGAGCACCGTGTGCAAATTGCTCGCGAACGTCCTTACTTGCGATCATTCGCTTCAGAGCAATTGCCAGCGTATCTACGTTGCCAGGCTCAACTAATAATCCTGCATCGGATGGAACCGTATCGGGAATTGCGCCACCCTTCGTCCCGATAACAGGCAGGCCGTGCGCAAGTGCCTCAGCATATGCCATCCCAAAGCCCTCGAAGTGCGAGGCTAATACGAAGACGTCTGCGCGTGCGTAGAGCTCTGCGAGCATGCTAGCTGTTACCGCACCAAGTACGGTCACACGATCAGCCAAGCCAAAGCGTTCAATATCCAGATCAAGCTGTCGTGGCGCCTGCTCGTGACGTGAGCGATCCCCCGCGATGATTAACTGCCAGGGTAAATCACGCAATTGATACAAAGCCGGCAGCAAGACATCAAAACCCTTGCGGGGGATAATTGAACCCACACAAAGTAACGAAACAATCTCACTTTGCGATCCGCTAGAAAATTCCGCACGATCTGTTCCAGGCACAACAGCATCGACTCTTTCTTTCGCGACTGAAAAATACGCCGTTAAATCGCGCGCTGTCGCGGGGCTTGTCACAATGACATGCGAAACATGTCGGAGTGCCCGCTGCTCCGTATCTTTCAGGTGCGCAGCTTGTTCAACAGCTAGCCCCGACTCAAATGCAAGCGGATGATGCACGAGTGCAATCACGGGACGATCTTTTTTTATGGCGACAACAACATCAGGCATCACACCTAACGCGAGCCCATCAA
>CALKUR010000187.1 GCA_937996725.1 uncultured Dechloromonas sp.
CCGCCAATTGAAAGCCGGCGTTCATGGCTATTTGTGCAGGAAGGCTTAGACCAGCCGTCATCATCCCCGTGATTATCGGAGTTGCGACATTCATAAATGTATCCAAAAACCCCCAGAAACCGGTTGCTTTGGAGTCTTTTATCATCTGCTTTACTGACGAAGATACCGCATCCCCTCCTTTAGTGGTGTAATTAGAGATGTCTTCATAAGTTGAACCATTAAGTAGCGCTGGCTGTAGGTAATTGGTATATTCTTTTTGTAATCTCGCGGCCCTATCTGGGTTATGGGTACTAGACTGCGAGTTTATATACTCTTCCATACCATAATCGTACGCTGTAGTTTTAATAGCGTTATTATATATCTTTGATGGCTCTTTAGCGTACAATTGGGCCATTTTCTCAGGCCCGAAGTTATCAGTCACCCAATTGTGGGGTACAGCATATTGATTGGGATTCGATATGGGAGATGATACGGCATACTTAAAAAAGAATGAGTTTGTATCACCGAAGTAATTTTTATCACCAGAATAATTAGTGATGTGACCCATTCTTTGGACCATGTCCATAAAATTATCAGGGAGGGCAACTCCCAATCTAGAAGCTTCTGCTTGAGCCCGTGATAAATACGTTGCTTTGTCTTGTTTTAGTGACATTATACACCCGCTTCTGGGTTTACCGCGTTCATTACCATCTGAGCCCACTCCTGCCAATCATCAAACAGGTACGGGCCTGGTATTGCTTCATTGGCGAATACGTCTATTGACCTCAAACCCGCCGCCCATCCCTGCCACGTAGTGTCGTGTGTAGGAATTTCCAAATTTTGGGACCCGTAGAGTTCGACCATGAGCGACGCCCATGATTCGAATGAGTGGTATCTCGGGTCGTAAATAAGGGCTGGGTTCGCCATGACATCAATATCCTCTCACATCGCCAATGTCAGCACTAACCAAAATCTTACCTGCTTGGTAGGTGCCGCCCTGTACATTCGACACAAACCGCAAGCGTGCTTCTCGCCGTTGCTCTTTCATATCCACTTTGCCGGTATTAGGTCCGAATGTATAAGGGCCAGTGGTGCTATCTTCTGACTGCGCGTACGGGCGACCAGTTATATACAAATCCATATTTCCGGTTAAGATGAAATCGGGTTCCACCCTCTCCACTCTCAACCAGTTATTATCACCTACCGGAGAAGGCTGCGAGGGGCCACCCGACACCCACCCAAGATCATTAGTCTCGAATGCGCTCTCGATAGCAGTGATGGTCACACCCGACACTTGATCATACCCAATCTCGTGTTGCCACAAGGTGACATACCCCATCACTGTAACTACCCGGAAAGAGAAGTCAGAACCACCGGGGATAGTGGCCGTGCAGACATCATCCACGGTATAACCGGACCCCCTGTCGTTCACAGTCAACGTAGTCACGACACCGCCCGACACCACCACGGTGATGGTGGCACCTGAACCCGTTCCATCTATCACTGATAGGAAAGTGTACGTGCCATCAGTATAACCGGTGCCCGGGTCTGTAATTTCTACAGCATTCATAGCACCCGAAGTGTTCACCTCAGTACCAGCGTTGACTGGGTAATGAAACACCTGCGAGAAATAGCCCGCCGAGCGTCTGGCACCGAGAGCCTGGCCAGCGTCATACCACAAATTCTCACGGACATTGTAGATGATCGCGTCGTTGCATTCAGTGGAATCGCCACGGGGGTAGTGCCACCAAATCTCACCGAATCTCGGGACTTTAGTGACGTACACCTTCTGACGTTGCTCGTAATTGAGGTTGTCGAAGAAGTAATTCTGGTTCATGTTATTGGGGATCTCTTTGACCACACCATTATATAACAGGAACCTGTCAATTCCACACCAATAATAAATGCCGTCGTACTCGATAACCGACTGCGAGGACATGATCGACGACTGGCTGGTGATAGTGTCGTACCGCCAATATTGGGCTGGTGTACCTACACCGCCGATGAACGACACACGCACCAAAGAATCTAAAGACCAGAATAGACCGGACGGAGCGTTGGATCCGCCACGGACAGGAAGACCTTGCACGAATTTACCGGTGGCAACGTTCACTTCATTGGCGTCAGCCGACACCCAATCATTGGCGTTACCGGCAGAGCTATTCTTGAGCAAACCATTGTTGCCATATACGAACACATAAGGGTGCAGAACCACTACACCACCAGACACAGAAATCTGATTGTCGAACGTGAAGGTGGCGGAACCCGTTGCGGTAGCGTTGTTGGTAAGAGTGACGGTAGTCCCGGATACTGATTCTACATATGTATTTGCCGGAATGCCGGTCCCAGTAACTAACTGGCCCGCACCGATCAGGATGTTGGTAGCGGACAAAGTGATGGTATCCACACCCGACGCAGTGGTGCCGGTGTCCGTAAACACCCCGATAGCAGACATCGTGGTGCCTATAATA
>CALKUR010000188.1 GCA_937996725.1 uncultured Dechloromonas sp.
ACGCAAGGTGGTGTCAAAAATGATTACTTTGTCGCTCATCACTACTCTCCGGTTTTACTTAATATCTCTTGAACTGCATTCTAAAAACAAAAACCCCAGCAATTTGCTGGGGCTGGTATTGGTGGTTAATGGATGCTCTCTATCTCATCAACTCAGGCCTTACCCGCCCCAAGCTTTAGGCTTAGTGCTAGCAGAAGAAGGCCGTTTAAAAGTGAGAAATTCATCAACATGGAATTACTATACCCCAAAAATAGGCTTTTAGCTAAAACGCTTACCACTGAGGCGTTCCCATGCCCAAATGACATAACCCGATATCGAATAGACAACAAACAAGCCAAATAAGGTTAATGGCGGGTTAGAGGAAATCAGCACAAAGGTCAGGATCAATAAGACCATCACCCCAAAAGGTACTCGATAGCGTACATCCAAGGCTTTGCCGCTATAAAAACGAGCATTAGACACCATGGTTAAACCGGCATAAACCGCAATAAAGAAAGTAATCCACGGAATAGCCGAATCCCTTACCGGAATTTTATTGTCATCTGCCAACCAAATAAATCCAGCGATGAGTGAACCAGCGGCTGGACTAGGAAGACCTTGGAAGAATTTTTTATCCACTACGCCAGTATTAACGTTAAAGCGGGCCAAACGCAAAGCGGCGCCGGCGCAATAAGTAAATGCAGCCAGCCAGCCCCACTTACCCAAATCCTTCAGTGCCCACTCATAAGCAACTAATGCAGGAGCAACACCAAAAGAAACCATATCCGCCAGTGAATCGTATTGCTCACCAAACGCCGATGTCGTGTTGGTCAGACGAGCCACACGACCATCCATGCCATCGAGCACCATTGCAACAAAAATTGCAATCGCAGCCATTTCAAAACGGGCATTCATGGCTTGCACGACCGCATAAAACCCGGCAAACAGCGCTGCCGTGGTGAAAGCATTCGGCAACAAATAGATGCTGCGGTGGCGTAACTCGGGATCGCGATGAGGCTGATTGGACATGGTCACCTTAAGAAATCGTTTCGGGTAATTCTGCCAGAACTGTCGTAGTCGCACTGACTTTATCGCCAATCGCGACGCGAGGCTGCGAACCAGGTGGCAAATAGACATCAACACGGGAGCCGAACCGGATAAATCCATAACGCTGACCGCGTGACAGAACGTCACCCTCTTTTGCATAGCAAAGAATACGCTTAGCCACCAGGCCTGCTACCTGAACAGCCGTCACGATGTGACCGGCTGGGGTTCGCAACACCATCGCATTGCGCTCATTTTCAAGCGATGCTTTATCCAGGGCTGCATTGAAAAACTTGCCAGGAAAATATTTAACGCTCAACACTTCACCATCAACAGGGCTGCGATTGCTGTGCACGTTAAACACATTCATGAACACGCTGATTTTCAAGGCATCGCGATTGCCATACGGATCCTGCGTATGCTCAACAACCACAATACGCCCATCGGCTGGGGACAGAACGGCATTAGGTTGGGTTGATCCCGAACGTGCTGGATCACGAAAAAATTGAAGAACAAATACGGCGATGATCCAGAAAGGGATCGACCAGGCCGTCGACAAGTAACTGACGAATAATGCGATAGCGATTGAACCAGCCAAAAATGGCCAACCCTCGCGGGCAATGATAGGGTGCGGATAATGTGGTGTATT
Source organism: uncultured Dechloromonas sp. (assembly GCA_937996725.1). Taxonomy (GTDB): domain Bacteria; phylum Pseudomonadota; class Gammaproteobacteria; order Burkholderiales; family Rhodocyclaceae; genus Fluviibacter. The sequence continues at coordinate 1,673 of CALKUR010000188.1, forward strand.
CATAAAGCAAAGGTTAACCCAAAAAAACGCGCCTCGAAGAAATCTTCGAGGCGCATCTCGGATTTACTTACAAAGTCTTAGTTCTTTGACTTGTCTACCAATTTGTTGGCAGCAATCCAAGGCATCATGGCGCGCAGTTTTGCACCAACCACTTCGATCTGTGATTCGGCGTTAATGCGACGACGTGATGTCAGCGCTGGAGCACCAGCCTGGTTTTCAAGGATGAACTGCTTAGCATATTCGCCAGTCTGAATGTCTTTCAGACACTG
>CALKUR010000189.1 GCA_937996725.1 uncultured Dechloromonas sp.
CAAGATTCTCGTACTGCCGGGTGACGGCATTGGTCCTGAAATCACGGCTGAAGCCGTCCGTGTGCTCGAAGCGCTGAACAAAGATGGTCTTGGCCTGGAAATCACCACGGGTCTGCTCGGCGGTGGTGCCGTCGATGCCACCGGTGAACCGTATCCGGCCGAAACCCGTGCCAAGGCCGAAGCGGCTGATGCGGTATTGCTCGGTGCCGTCGGTGGCCCGAAGTGGGACACGTTGCCACGCGAGCAACGTCCGGAGCGTGGTCTGCTCGGCATTCGCAAGCACCTCAACCTGTTCGCCAACTTGCGCCCGGCCATTCTGTATCCGGAGCTGGCCAATGCCTCGTCGCTGAAGCCGGAAGTCGTGTCGGGTCTGGATATCCTGATCGTGCGCGAACTGACCGGTGACATTTATTTTGGTCAACCGCGCGGCGTAGAAGAGCGCGATACGGAGTGGGGCCGCCAGAAGGTCGGCTTCAACACCATGGTTTACGCCGAAAGCGAAATCCGTCGTATTGCCCATGTGGCATTCCAGGCAGCGCAAAAGCGCGGCAAGAAGCTGTGTTCGGTCGATAAGATGAACGTGCTGGAATGCACGCAGTTCTGGCGCGATATCTTCGAAGAGATCGCCAAGGATTACCCGGATGTACAGCTGTCGCACATGCTCGTCGATAACGCGGCTATGCAGCTGGTGCGTGCACCGAAGCAATTCGACGTGATGGTCACCGGCAATATGTTCGGTGACATCCTATCGGACGAAGCCTCGATGCTCACCGGCTCCATCGGCATGCTGCCATCGGCCTCGCTCGATGAAAACAATAAAGGTCTGTATGAGCCGTCTCACGGTTCGGCTCCGGACATCGCCGGCAAAGGCGTTGCCAACCCATTGGCGACCATTCTGTCGGCCGCCATGCTCCTGCGCTACACTTTCGGTTTAGAAGCCGAAGCGGTACGTATTGAGACTGCGGTACGTACGGTGCTGGCTCAGGGTTATCGTACGGCCGACATCTACGAAGAGGGTACCCGCAAGGTGGGCACTCGCGAGATGGGCGATGCCGTACTGGCAGCCCTGTAATAACGTTGTTCACACGGAGTAAAGAGTCATGGCAAAGCCTGTTGTTGGTCTAGTCGGTTGGCGCGGTATGGTCGGTTCGGTCCTCATGCAACGCATGCAGGAAGAGAAAGACTTCGCCCACATCGAGCCGGTATATTTCTCTACCTCGAACGCGGGCGGCGATGCGCCGGCCTTCGGTGGCGTGAGCTCGGGTGAAAAGCTGCAAGATGCCAGCAATATCGATGCCCTGAAAAAGATGGACATCATCCTGACCTGTCAGGGTGGTGATTACACCAAAGAGGTGTATCCGAAGCTGCGCGCTGCCGGCTGGAACGGCCACTGGATCGACGCCGCCTCGGCGTTGCGTATGGCCGATGAC
>CALKUR010000190.1 GCA_937996725.1 uncultured Dechloromonas sp.
GTGCGCATGGCCTTGGTGCCGCGTCTGATGGAAGCACGGGGCCTGGATGCCATGCCGCCGATCTTTCGGGGTTTTCAGGGGGTGGGCGATAAGCCATCGCTCCGCGCATTGTCGGTGATCGCCCGCGATGAAGTTCGCCATGTGGCGCTGGGGGATGTCTGGTTCCGTCGGCTGTGTGCGCAACAGAACCTATCCGTTCCGGAAACCTATCGTGATTTGATCCAGCGCTATCAGGCCCCCTGGCCGCGACCACCGCTGAACGAAGCGGCACGTCGGGCGGCCGGCTTCGATGCGGCTGAGCTCGCTGCGCTCAACGCGCAATAAAAAAGGCAGCCCGCAGGCTGCCTTTTCTGTCACCGGAGTTCGCGATTACTGACGCAGGCCGGCGGCGTAATCGGCCACGGCCGACATTTGCTTATCGGTCATCTTGGCAGCAATCGTACGCATCATGCCTTCTGGATCGTTAGCGCGAACGCCGTCACGGAATTGTTGCAGTTGGGCAACGATATATTCCGGATGCTGACCCGCCAGTGACGGGTACTGAGCCGGCAAACCGCCGCCAGCAACACCGTGGCAACCGGCACAGGCCGGGATGCCCTTCTTCTGGTCGCCGGCGCGCCACAGTTTGCGGCCTTCGGTCACGAGTTTGTCATCCTTGGCGATGTCCGGCTTCAGCGTTTGCTTCGAGAAGTACTGAGCCAGCGTCTTGATGTCGTCCTGGGACAGCGGTGCAGCCATACCGTTCATCACGGCATTCTGGCGCAGGGCAGGCTTGCCATCCGGCGAGGCCTGGAAGTTCTTCAGCTGCTTGACGAGGTAGCTGGCATGTTGGCCGGCCAGGCTCGGGTTGGCAGGAATGGTGCTGTTGCCATCAAGTCCGTGACAGGCGGCACATACCGTTTTGGCGGTTGCCGGCACATCGGTGGCTGCGGCCGGGGCGGCCTTGGCGTTAGATTCCTGGGCGATAGCCAGGGCGCTGACAGAGCACATCAAGGCGAATACGACAGCTCGGATCATCTCCACACTCCAAACAGGATGGTTAGCAATCCCTCCGCAGAAGGAGGGTTAATTGATCGTTAAGGCTGTTATTCTAATACAACATCAACGAGGCGTAATGTGTCCGACCCCCAAACTTTAAAACCCCGCGTCAAAACGCCGCCTAAAAAAGCGGCAACGAAGGCCAAACCGGTGCAGAAGCGCTCGGAGAAGGCGGCTGCTGCGGCGCAAGAACGGCCATCGGCCCCTAAAGACCCCGGTCATGCGCACCCGTTCCCGCGGACCGAGTTTCTGACCACCGTCGCCAAGCTGCGTGACGCCCCCGGCGATGCCGTGGCCGAAGTCGCCTTTGTTGGCCGCTCGAACGCTGGCAAATCCTCGGCCATCAATACCTTGGCCGGTAAAACCCGGTTGGCGTATGTCTCCAAAACGCCGGGTCGGACGCAGCACCTGAACTACTTCTCCGTTGCGCCTGACCGCTACTTTGTCGACTTGCCCGGCTATGGTTTTGCCAAAGTACCCGAAGACGTGCGCAAGCAGTGGGATGTGTTGCTGGGCCCCTATTTGCAGACGCGTGAGCAGCTCAAAGGCTTGGTGGTAATCATGGATAGTCGCCGCCCGCTGACCGAGATGGATTGGCAAATGCTGGAATGGTTTGCGCCCACCGGTCGCCCCGTGCATGTGTTGCTGTCCAAAGCCGACAAGTTGAGTCGACAGGAGCAGACGAAGACCCTGCGTCAGGTGAAGGCCGACCTAGCGGATTTAGGTTGTCCGGTGAGCGTGCAGTTGTTCTCCAGCCTGAAGCGCGATGGCGTCGCCGAGGCGGCGCGCGTCCTCAAAGGCTGGCTGGGCCTGTGCGACAATACCGCCACTGATTCTGAGGCCCTCGGCCATCCGTGAGTAAATAAGATGACCCGCAGCACCCAAACCCATTCTGGTTTTCCGTTGGTTCGCCCGCGCCGTGTACGCGTGGATGAGGCAACGCGTCGCCTCGTGCGCGAGCATCATGTGACGACTGACGACCTCATCTATCCGGTCTTTGTGCGGGATGGGTCAGGCATACAGGAAGCCGTGGCTTCCATGCCGGGCGTGCACCGTTACTCACCAGATACGTTACTGACACATCTGGACGACGTCGTTGCGCTGGGGATTCCAGCAATCGCTTTATTTCCGGTGATCGAGACATCGCTCAAAACCCTGGACGGCAGCGAAGCGGCGAACCCCGATGGCTTGGTGCCGCGCGTGGTCAAAGCCATCAAGGCGCGTTTTCCGACATTGCTCGTTATTACCGATGTGGCGCTCGATCCGTATACCTCGCATGGCCAGGATGGCATCATCGATAACAACGGCTATGTGTTGAATGATGTGACGCTCGATATGCTCGTGCGTCAGGCGACGATGCAGGCGGCTGCCGGCGTTGACATGGTTGCGCCATCGGACATGATGGATGGCCGTATCGGTCGTATCCGCGCTGCTCTGGAAGCTGCCGGTCATGTGAATACGCGCATCATGGCCTATAGCGCTAAGTATGCTTCGGCCTTCTATGGCCCGTTCCGCGATGCGGTCGGTTCTGCCGGGCAGCTCGGCAAGAGCGACAAGATGACCTATCAGATGGATCCGGCCAATAGCGATGAGGCGTTACACGAAGTGGCACTGGATTTAGCTGAAGGGGCTGACATCGTGATGGTCAAACCGGGGATGCCGTATCTGGATATTTTGCGCCGGATCAAAGACACCTTCGCCCGCCCAACGGCCGTGTATCAGGTCAGCGGTGAATACGCGATGCTCAAGGCAGCTGCCCAGAATGGCTGGCTGGATGAACAGAAGGTCGTGATGGAAAGCCTGCTGGCGTTTAAGCGTGCCGGTGCCGATATGATCCTGACCTATTTCGCGCCACAAGTGGCGCGTTGGCTCCAGTCCCGTAAATAACGCAGATCCGTAATGTTGCGCAGCTTGTGGTCGACCCACGGGCTGTTGCGTAACGAACGCGTCACCCATAGCGTGTGCATGCCTAATCGCTTGGCCATCACCAGATTGGCCAGACTGTCTTCGACCATGATGCATTCTTGCGCGCTCACCCGTTCGCGTTGCAGGAGTTTCAGGAAACCTGCCCGCAGTGGCTTGGGTTGGAACCCGAATGATTCCACGGTGTAGACAGCATCAAATAAGGGCAACAGGCCGGTGAGACGCAGGACGTTATCCGTATAAGGCCGCGGCGCGTTTGAGTAGATGATGCGTCGGCCGGGCAGGTGTTTGAGTGTATGCGCCAGCGCCGGTGCCGTAATGATCAGCGAACCGAGGTCGTCGAAGTTGTGCGTCTGATCAAGAAAGTGATTCGGATCAACGCCGTGATGGCGAATCAATCCCAATAGCGTGGCACCGTAGCGCTGCCAGTAGTGCTGACGGAGTTGGGTTGCCGCTGCGTGATCGAGCGCCAGGTGGCGCTCGATGTAGGCCGTCATGGCCCGATTGATGTGCGGAAAGATGTGGGGCG
>CALKUR010000191.1 GCA_937996725.1 uncultured Dechloromonas sp.
GGACGGCTTCGGCCGTGATTTCAGGACCAATGCCGTCACCCGGCAGTACGAGAATCTTGCGGGACATCAGTAGAACTCCAGTGATTACTTAACAAACAACCAAGGCTGTTCATGACGACGGCGATCTTCATAGGCATGAATCGCGTCGGCGTGGCGCAGTGTGAGACCGATATCGTCCCAGCCGTTGATCAGGCATTCCTTGCGGAACGGGTCGACATCAAATGGGATTGCATCACCGCCGGGCGTACGCACGACCTGATTGGGCAGATCGACGACGAGGCGATACCCCGGCGTGGCCAGCGTTTCGGCAAACAGTCGGTCAACGACCTGCGTTGGCAGGACGATCGGCAGAATGCCGTTCTTGAAACAGTTGTTGAAGAAGATGTCGGCAAACGACTCGGCGATGATGGCGCGGAAGCCGTAATCCAACAGGGCCCATGGCGCATGCTCGCGCGAGCTGCCGCAACCGAAGTTCTGACGCGTCAACAATACCGACGCACCTTTGTATTGCGGTTGGTTCAGGGAGAACTGCGGATTCAACGGACGGTTGGTGCAATCCTGACCCGGCTGACCCACATCCATATAACGCCATTCGTCGAACGCATAAGGACCAAAGCCCGTGCGATTGATCGACTTCAGGAATTGCTTGGGGATGATGGCATCGGTATCGACGTTGGCGCGATCCAGCGGTGCAACGAGTCCATCGACTACGACAAACTTATCCATTACAGCACCTCCCGTACATCAACGAAGCGACCGGCAATGGCCGCTGCCGCAGCCATGATCGGGCTCACCAGATGGGTACGACCCATCGGACCCTGACGGCCTTCAAAATTACGGTTCGAGGTTGACGCGCAACGCTCGCCCGGCGATAGACGATCGGCATTCATGCCCAAACACATCGAACAACCCGGCTCGCGCCACTCAAAACCGGCGGCCTTAAAAATCTTGTCCAAGCCCTCTTCTTCGGCTTGGCGTTTAACCAAGCCCGAGCCCGGCACGACCAGCGCCAGTTTGACGTTGGCGGCCACCGAACGGCCACGCACAATCGCGGCGGCCTGGCGCAGATCTTCAATGCGCGAGTTGGTACATGAGCCGATAAAGATCTTGTCGACCGGCACACCGGCGATGGGCGTATTTGGATTCAGCCCCATGTAGGCCAGCGCACGTTCCATACCCTCGCGCTTGACTGGATCCTGCTCTTTGGCCGGATCTGGAATCATGTCTTTAATACCCATGACCATTTCCGGCGAGGTACCCCAGGTGACCTGCGGCTGAATCGTGCGCGCATCGAGCTCGACGACTTTGTCGAACTTGGCACCCTCGTCGCTGTGCAGTGTGCGCCAGTAAGCAACGGCTTTATCCCAATCGCTGCCCTTCGGCGCAAAGTTGCGACCTTGCACGTACTTGATCGTCGTATCGTCGGCAGCCACCATGCCGGCGCGCGCACCGGCTTCGATCGCCATGTTGCAGACCGTCATACGGCCTTCCATCGACAGGCCACGGATGGCGCTACCCGCAAACTCGATGGCATAACCGGTACCGCCGGCCGTACCGATCTTGCCGATAATCGCCAGGACGATATCTTTAGCGCCCACGCCCTTACCCACCGGCCCTTCGACACGGATGAGCATCGACTTGGATTTCTTGGAGACCAGTGTCTGCGTCGCCAACACGTGTTCGACTTCGGAAGTGCCAATACCAAAGGCCAGCGCGGCGAAAGCACCATGCGTCGACGTATGCGAGTCCCCACAAACCACGGTCATGCCCGGCAACGTCGCACCCTGCTCCGGACCCACCACGTGAACAATGCCCTGACGCGCATCTTTGAATGGGAAATACGCCAGCGCGCCATTAGCGCGAATGTTGGCATCGAGCGTATCGACCTGCAGACGCGAGATCTCGTCGTCGATACAGGCAGTGCCTTCAGCCTTTTCCCAGCCGTCGGTCGGCGTATTGTGGTCCGCCGTGGCCACCACGGATTCGATCCGCCAGGCTTTGCGGCCAGCCATCTTTAAACCTTCAAAGGCCTGGGGGCTGGTGACTTCGTGCACCAGATGCCGGTCGATATAGATCAGAGCCGTGCCGTCTTCTTCCTGACGGACGACGTGGTTTTCCCACAATTTGTCGTAGAGCGTTTTTGCCATGGCGAATTCCGTAAAAACTGCGCCGGTCACAGGATCTACCCTCGGATTCTGCACCGGTCATCGAGCCTGAAATTATCGCATAAGCCCCCTACTTTTTGGGGGCCTACCGGGGCTTTTCCCTCTATACGGCAGGGGTTTGGACCGGTCGTGCCATGCCTCGCGCAATACAGAACCAACCGGCCAGTGAGAACACGGCCCCTAGGGTAAACGCCCAGCCAGCACCCAACGGATCCCAGATCAGGCCGCTGACGATTCCGCCGAAAAGCCCGCCACCGCCGAAGGAGATACTGGAATACAAGGCCTGGCCCCGGGCATGGATGTGTTGGGGAAACCATGCATTAACCGCGGCGATGGCTGCGGCATGATGCACGCCAAAGGTGAGCCCATGCATGGACTGCGCGATCAACAGCAAAATCAGCGATTCGGCACACCAGCCAATCATCAGGAAGCGCACCACGGCCACGGCATAGGTGGCGAGCAATAGCGCACGCAAACTGTAGCGCTTCATGAGGGGTGCCATCACCATGAACAGGCCAATCTCGACGAGCACACCTAGCGACCAGAGCAGCCCAATCATGCCCTTGCTGTAGCCCAAATCGTCGAGATGGATCGAATAGAACACGTAATAGACGCCATGCGCCGATGACATCAGGAAACAGGCCAATAGCAGCATCCAGACCTGCTTATCAGCGACAACAGAGCGCAGGCTGGCCAACGGTAGATCCGGCTGAGGCGCTTCCGCCACAGCCTTGCTGACGCGACGCCCTTCCGGTAAGCGAAAAGCGGTGACGAGAATACCGAGCAACACCACAAAAACCATGGCAGGTACGTCGCCAATCGGCAGATGATCCAGCAGCGCGCCACCGAGCAGTACGGCCACAATAAAACCAACGGAACCCCAGACGCGAATACGGCTATAACGATGCGATTCTTCGGCCAAGTGAGCAAAGGTCAGACTCTCGACCAAGGGTAATGCCGCACTCCAGAAAAACGCCATCAGCGTCATCGGAATAAACAACTGGATGAAGTTGTCGGTCAGAAAGAAGCCAGTAAAGCCAATACAAGCGCATAGCCCGGAAAGACGGATGATGTCGACCTGCCGCCCACGCTTATCGGCCAGCCAGCCCCAGAACGCCGGAGCGACCAGACGCATGAGTTGCATCTGCGACATCAGCAGCGCAATGTCTGCGGCGCTCATCGCCAGCGATTGTAGATACAGCGTGAAGTATGGCGAGAAGACGCCAATGAAGGCGAAATAGAAAAAGTAATAGAGCGACAGCCGCCAATACGGGAGCGGTCGCTCAGTCATCGGGAAACAGTAATGGGGATTCGTGGTTGATCAGCTGCGTGGCGCACTGGCCGGCACATTCGGCAAACCAGAATCCACATCGCCACACTGGGCACGATGGCGCAAAGCGTGATCCATCAACACGATGGCCAGCATGGCTTCAGCGATCGGCGTGGCACGAATCGCCACACACGGGTCGTGGCGACCGAAGGTTTCGACCATCACTTCTTCGTTGCGGACATTGATACTCCGGCGTGGCGTACGAATACTCGAGGTCGGTTTGACCGCCATGCGGGCCACAATGTCTTGCCCAGTGGTGATGCCACCGAGAACGCCACCGGCGTTATTGCTCAGGAAGCCCTGCGGCGTGATCTCGTCACCATGCTCCGTACCGCGCTGAGCGATCGAGGCGAAACCGGCGCCGATCTCCACACCCTTCACGGCATTAATACCCATCAGCGCATGCGCCAGATCGGCATCGAAACGGTCGTAGACTGGCTCGCCCCACCCCGGCGGCACGCCCGTCGCGGCCACGGTAATACCGCCACCCACCGAGTCACCATCTTTACGCAGCGCATCCATATAGGCTTCGAGCTCGGGCACGATGCCATTGTTTGGGGCGAAGAACGGATTCTGATCAATGTCGTTCGCTGAGACAAAAGGAATAGCGATCGGACCCAGCTGATCCATCCAGCCACGAATCGTGATGCCGTAGCGCTCATGCAACCACTTGCGGGCAATAGCGCCCGCCGCAACACGCACCGCGGTTTCGCGCGCGGACGAACGACCACCACCGCGGTAATCACGAATGCCGTACTTCTGCCAGTAGGTGTAATCGGCATGGCCCGGACGGAACTGCTCGGCGATGTTGCCGTAGTCCTTACTACGCTGATCCTGATTACGGATCAACAGACCAATGGGTGCGCCCGTAGTTTTGCCTTCGAACACGCCCGAGAGAATTTCCACTTCATCCGGTTCGCGACGCTGCGTCACATGACGCGATGTACCGGGCTTACGGCGATCCAGTTCAGCCTGAATATCGGCTTCGGTCAGCGCCAGCCCCGGTGGGCAGCCATCAACCACGCAGCCGATCGCTGGCCCATGCGATTCGCCGAAGGACGTAACAGTGAACAAGGTACCGATCGTATTTCCGGACATAGCGGTGGTCTAAGCTCGAAGTGGACTGATTTTTTGAAGTTTTTTCATGCCAAATGGCTGAAAACTGCACAAATTTTAGCACGCTGCGCGAGCCACCCCCGACCCTACAAGCGGTTCCGTCTGCTGCTATGCAACAAACATATTAGCTATGCGCCCGGCGCGTCCGTCGATTTTTAAAACCCCTTCACGACGCCAGATAAACGATGCATAAAATTTTTTTGCCTGAAAAATCAGGGCATCCAACGGGGTCACACCCGCGAACGCTTATAGGGTCTGGTTTTGGCAGAACACACTATATGTAGAGAAAAGTTTGTATGACAACACTAGATGTAGTAAATTCTACTGATCGAATTTTCCAGCTTTGACGGCACCCTACCCCATTCAAGGACAACTAATAATGACGACTGAGACAAACACCAAAAAGACAGCCGCCAGTGCGCGTAGCACCCTGCAGCCGCAGGAAATCTGCGCCGAAGTACTGGTCGAGAAGTACGCCAAGGGCAACGAACAATCGATCGCTGAAGTGCGTGCTCGCGTGGCCCGCGCCCTAGCCAAGGTCGAAGACGAAAAGCATCGCGCCAAGTGGGAAAGCAAGTTCCTGTGGGCGCAGGAAAACGGCTTCGTGCCGGCCGGCCGCATCAACTCGGCTGCGGGTACCGATCTGCAAGCCACACTGATCAACTGCTTCGTGCAGCCGGTCGGTGACTCGGTCGTTGAAACCGTCAATGGTCGTCCGGGCATCTACACCGCCCTGGCTGAAGCTGCCGAAACCATGCGTCGCGGTGGCGGCGTTGGTTACGACTTCTCATCCATCCGTCCGCAAGGTGCCCGCGTCAAGGGTACGCAGTCGCGCGCTTCGGGCCCAGTGTCGTACATGCGCGTCTTCGACCGCTCGTGCGAAACCGTTGAATCGGCTGGCGCTCGCCGTGGCGCCCAGATGGGTGTCATGCGTTGCGACCATCCGGATATCGAACTGTTCATCCATGCCAAAGACAAGGGTGACCTCACCAACTTCAACATCTCGATCGGCGTGACCGATCCGTTCATGAAGGCTGTTGAAGCCGACGACACCGTTGAACTGGTACACGTTGCTCAACCAAACGAAGACATCCTGGCCGAAGGTGCCTACCAGCGCGAAGACGGTCTGTGGGTCTATCGCAAAGTCCGTGCCCGCGATCTGTGGGATCAGGTGATGCAGTCGACCTACGACCACGCCGAACCAGGCATCCTGTTCCTGGATCGCATGAACAAGGACAACAACCTCAACTACTGCGAACTGATCGAAGCCACCAACCCGTGTGCCGAACAGCCGCTGCCGCCTTACGGCTGCTGCTGCCTGGGTTCGATCGACCTCACCCACTTCGTGAGCGATCCGTTCGGGCCGAAAGCCGAGTTCGATTTCGCCGCTTTCGGCGAAGTGGTCAAAATTTCGACCCGTATGCTGGACAACGTACTCGACGCCACCCACTGGCCGCTGCAGAATCAGCAACAGGAAGCCATGAACAAGCGCCGCGTTGGCCTAGGCTTCACCGGCCTGGGCGATGCCCTGTACATGCTCAAGCTGCGTTACGACTCGCAGGAAGCACTGGCCATGGCCTCGAAGATCTCCGAGTTCATGCGCGACACCGCGTACATGACCTCGGTCGACCTGGCCAAAGAGCGTGGCGCTTTCCCGCTGTTCAACGCCGAACTGTATCTGTCAGGCGGCAACTTCGCCTCGCGTCTGCCGAATGAGGTGAAGGCCGAGATCCGCAAGCACGGTCTGCGTAACTCGCACCTGCTGTCGATCGCCCCAACCGGCACCATCTCACTGGCTTTCGCCGACAACGCCTCGAACGGTATCGAACCGGCCTTCTCGTGGACCTACACCCGTAAGAAGCGCATGGCGGATGGCACCATCAAAGAATACGCCGTTGAAGACCACGCATGGCGTCTGTACCGCCATCTGGGCGGCGACGTGAACAATCTGCCTGAGTACTTTGTGACCGCGCTGGAACTGTCGGCCAAGGCCCACAAAGACATGGTGGCGGCCGTTGCTCCGTACATCGACACATCAATTTCGAAGACGGTGAACGTGCCGCGCGAGGCGACTGTCGAGGACATCGAGAAGGCCTACGTCGAGTCGTGGCGCCTGGGCGCCAAGGCCATCTCGATCTACCGCGACGGCAGCAAGCGCGTGTACTACTTCTCGCTCGAGTTCCTCATCGGCCGCCTTCTGCGCGATGCGATGAGCAATCTGGAACTGACCGGCGCCTTCACGGCGGCACTCTCCGCCCTCAACGTCGACATTGATCTCGTCGAAGCGCTCGAGCCCGACGCGGCCCTCGGCAACGGCGGGTTGGGCCGGCTTGCCGCCTGCTTCATGGAGAGCATGGCGAGCCTCGGCATCCCCGCCTATGGCTATGGCATCCGCTACAATCACGGCCTGTTCCGCCAGAAGATCACCGACGGCTGGCAGGTGGAGCTTCCCGAAAACTGGCTCGAGCACGGCAACGCCTGGGAGTTCCCGCGCCGCGAGGCGGCCTACGAGATCGGCTTCGGCGGACAGGTGGTTCCCGGCCTCGACACGGGCAACCGCCAGCAGCGGCGCTTCGAGCGAGGCGGCAGCCAGGACGATCTGGCCGTCGCGCAGCACCACGACGCGGTCGGCCAGCGTCATCGCCTCGACCTGGTCGTGGGTGACGTAGATCGTGGTCGCGCCCAGTTCGCGGTGCAGCTTGGCGAGATCGGAAGAGCAC
>CALKUR010000192.1 GCA_937996725.1 uncultured Dechloromonas sp.
ATGTAATCGGTAAATACCACCCGCACGGTGATTCTGCGGTGTATGACACGATCGTCCGTATGGCCCAGGATTTCTCTCTGCGCTATATGTTGGTTGACGGCCAGGGTAACTTTGGCTCCGTAGACGGCGATAACGCTGCTGCGATGCGGTATACCGAGATCCGTCTACGCAAGATCGCCCATGAGCTTTTGGCCGATTTGGACAAGGAAACCGTCGATTTTGGGCCAAATTACGACGGTAGCGAGAAAGAACCCCTGATTTTGCCGGCCAAAGTGCCGAATTTGCTGATAAATGGCAGTTCTGGCATTGCTGTGGGTATGGCCACCAATATCCCTCCCCATAACCTGGATGAGGTGATTTCGGCCTGTTTACACGTGCTTCACAACCCAGAATGCTCTATTGATGAGCTGATTGAGATCATTCCAGCCCCAGATTTCCCGACGGCTGGCATTATTTACGGTCTCCAAGGGGTTCGTGAGGGCTACCGGACGGGTCGTGGTCGAGTGGTGATGCGCGCCAAGACCCATTTTGAGGATCTGGACAAGGGCTCTCGTCAGGCAATCATAGTGGATGAGTTGCCTTACCAGGTAAACAAGAAAAACTTACTCGAGCGTATCGCTGAGTTGGTGAATGAGAAAAAGATTGAAGGTATTTCTGATTTGCGTGATGAATCAGATAAGTCTGGCATGCGTGTTGTGATTGAACTCAAGCGCGGTGAAGTGCCTGAAGTCGTTCTCAATAATTTGTATAAGAGCACTCAATTACAAGATAACTTCGGTATGAACATGGTGGCCTTGGTGGATAACCAGCCACGCTTGTTGAACTTGAAGCAAATGCTTGAGTACTTCTTGCAACATCGTCGCGAAGTCGTAACACGTCGCACGATTTTTGAATTACGCAAAGCGCGTGAGCGTGGCCACGTTCTTGAGGGTTTGGCTGTCGCATTGGCAAACATCGATGAGTTCATCGCGATTATTAAAGCGGCGGCAAATCCTGTTATCGCTAAACAAGAGTTGATGGGCAAAGCTTGGGATTCTTCAATGGTGCGCGAGATGTTGGCGCGTGCTGAGAGTGATACACCGGGCGGCCGTAACGCTTATCGTCCAGAAGGCTTGCTGGCTGAGTACGGCATGCAAAGTACTGGCCTCTATCGTCTCTCCGATAGTCAAGCGCAAGAAATTTTGCAGATGCGTTTGCAGCGTTTGACTGGTCTTGAGCAAGACAAGATTGTTAATGAGTACAAAGAAGTGATGGCGGAAATTGCTGACTTGTTGGATTTGTTGGCAAAACCAGAACGCGTGACTCAAGTGATTGAGGATGAATTGAAAGAAGTTCAATCCGAGTTTGGTGCTGCGGGTACAGATAATGGTCGTCGTTCATTTATTGAAATGAACGCAACTGAACTTTTCACTGAAGATTTAATTACGCCGCAAGACATGGTGGTGACTCTATCTCACACCGGTTATATGAAGAGTCAGCCACTGAGCGAATATCGTGCACAAAAACGCGGTGGTCGCGGGAAGCAGGCTGCTGCTACAAAGGATGAAGATTGGATTGATACTTTATTCGTAGCTAACACACATGACGCAATCTTGTGCTTCTCTGATCGTGGCCGCATGTATTGGTTGAAAGTTTGGGAAGTGCCACAAGGTAGTCGCACCTCTCGCGGTAAGCCAATCGTCAATATGTTCCCATTGATTGAAGGTGAAAAGATTACAGTGATTCTCCCAATCAAGGGATATCAGGATGATCAATACGTCTTTATGGCAACCAGTCTAGGTACAGTGAAGAAGACGCGTTTGTCTGATTTCTCGAACCCGCGTAAAGCAGGAATCATTGCAGTTGACCTAAATGAAGGCGACTTCCTAGTGGGCGCGGCGATTACTGACGGCCAGCATGACGTGATGCTGTTCTCGGATGCAGGTAAAGCAGTTCGCTTTGATGAAAATGATGTGCGTCCGATGGGTCGTACTGCACGCGGTGTGCGCGGTATGAACTTGGGCGAAGGACATCAAGTGATCGCCATGTTGGTAGCACCCGCAGAGGCAGCAGAGGGTGCCCAAACAGCAGTGGTTGATGAGAATGGCGTTGATATTCCAAGCAGTGTATTAACTGCAACTGAAAATGGTTACGGTAAGCGTACCCCAATCGCTGAATACACGCGACATGGTCGCGGCACAAAAGGCATGATTGCGATTCAAACCACTGAGCGTAACGGCAAAGTAGTTGCTGCAGCTCTCGTATCACCAGAAGATCAAATTATGTTGATTACTACTGGTGGCGTCTTAGTTCGCACTCGTGTATCAGAGATTCGTGAAATGGGTCGCGCTACTCAAGGTGTTACCTTGATTAACGTCGACGAAGGCACTCGTT
>CALKUR010000193.1 GCA_937996725.1 uncultured Dechloromonas sp.
GCGGTATCGCCGGTGCCAACGGTGGTAACACCATGAACGTTCAGTCGAACTCGTCGCTGATCGGCTTCAAGGGTACGGAAGATCTGGGCAATGGCCTGAAGGCGCTGTTCCAAGCTGAAACAGCCGTTAACTTCACCGGTAACCAAACCCACAGCGACACAACGACTGGTTCTGCCTTCAGTGGTGGTACTGGCGGCCTGTTCAACGCAATGCGTGATACCTACGTTGGTGTGAACAGCAAGTACGGTACGGTCATGGGTGGTTACATTTCGACCCCGTTCCGTTCGGCACTGACCTCGTTCGCCGTTGAGCCGGGTGCTACCGGTTCGATGACCATCGACAAGCAGATGGGTGCTATGCGCTTCGGCTACGATAACGTTCAGTTCGCATCGTCGGTTCGTGCTACGGCCATCGCTTACGCAATGCCGACGCTGTACGGCTTTGATGGTTCGATCGCCTACACCGGCTCGAACAACAACGGTACGACGAACAGCACTGCCATTTCTGGCTGTACCGATAACTCGGTATCGGCATGTACCGTTAGCCCGCAGTCGGCTTTCAGCTTC
The DNA here is from genome assembly GCA_937996725.1 of uncultured Dechloromonas sp. Taxonomy (GTDB): domain Bacteria; phylum Pseudomonadota; class Gammaproteobacteria; order Burkholderiales; family Rhodocyclaceae; genus Fluviibacter. The sequence continues at coordinate 567 of CALKUR010000193.1, forward strand.
AACCTGGGTTGGACCGGTTACGGCGTGAACGTCAAGGGTGCTTTCTCGCAGTTCAACAACAATGTGGCTTCGACCGCTGGTGGCAATGCTAACAACATCGGCGACTACACCTCGTACCTGGTTGGTGCCATGTACACGGGCGTGCCGGGTCTGAAGCTGTCGACGGTTTATAACCGTAACACCTTGGGCACCAACGGTACCGTTGCTACAATGACGACCGGCGCTGGTAAGCTGACGAACAACCAGCTGTACGCTGGTGCTGGTTACCGCTTTGGCAACTGGGAACCGACCCTGTCGGCAACCTGGTCGAGCGACGTTAATGGTACTAACACGCAGCAGCTGGGTTCGCGCCAGTGGCAACTGCGTACCGCTTACTACCTGAGCAAGCGTACGCAAGCTTACGGCCTAATCTCGAACCTGAACAACTCGGCTAATCAGAACTTCACGTTCGGTCAGCAGACTGCTGCTATGGGTACGGGTGCTAGCGGTATGAACCTGTTCACATACGGTATCGGTATGCGTACTTCGTTCTAATCTGACTTTAGTCTGATCTGAACTTAAAACGGGTGCTTCGGCACCCGTTTTTTATTGGAACAAGCGTTATGAGGGTAGCGAGCGGTGGATGATACGGCATTTGAATTAGCACGAGAAAACTTCGTTCTTGGCCTGCAAGCACTGCAAAAGAACGCTTATGTGCAAGCTGCAGAAGCGTTTGAGAGATCGTTGTCTTACGTGCCCGATCGGCCCTCGACACTTATTAATCTTCAGGCAGTTTATCTAAAACTCAAGAGATTTGATGACGCGTGGAATTTGACAGAGCGGATACTCCGCCTTGATCCAAACTCAGCAGAAGTCTATTTGAATGCTGGCAACGTAATGAGAGAGCGTTTTGAATGGTCTCGCGCCCGAGAGTATTTTGATAAAGCGATATTGTTACAACCTCGATACGAAACTGCATGGAACAATCGTGGCGCATTACTTCTGCAAAGTCGGAAGTTTGAGGATGCAGAGCGAGACTTTAAACATGCTCTAACTATCAGCCCCAATAATGCTGAGACTCACAACAATCTGGGCAATCTTTATCTGAGTCTTAAGGACTATAAACGAGCGGAAGAATGTTACAAAAAATCGCTTCAGCTATCTAGCAGTGCGAATGCTTATTTTAATTTGGGTTTATTATATGCGGCAGAGTATAAAAAATTCGATCTGGCTATCAATTGCTTTGAATCTGCTCTAAAAATTACGGATACTATTGACTGGCTACCGGGATGCTATCTGGCCAGCAAAGCTAGGATTTGTGATTGGAATGGCGTTGAGACACTAAAGAGCCAAACTGCAGATGGCCTGATGGCAGATAGGCCATCTATTTTTCCGTTCGACGCGTTATGCATATTTTCATCGCCGCATTTACAGAAAAAAAGTTCTGAACTATACGTCCAGAAGAAGTGCGCCTCTTTCAATATCTTCAAAGCGAAGTATGGCCATAAGAAGATTCGAATCGGGTATATCTCTTCAGACTTTAGAGATCATGCAGTGAGTCATTTGATGGCAGGTGTGTTCAGATCGCACGATTCAGAATTATTTGAGACGTATGGATTTGATATTGGTGTTGATGATCGTAGCGAAATCAGGAATCAAATTGCGGACAGTTTCTTCAAGTTCCATATCTTGAGTGAGATGTCGGATCAAGTCGCTGCAGAATTTATTAGTAAACATGAAATCGATATCTTGATTGACCTCAATGGGCACTCGCGTTGGGCTAGGACAGAGATACTAGCTCGCAAGCCAGCACCTATTCAGGTCAATTATCTCGGGTTTCCCGGGACGATGGGAGCCCCGCATTTTATGGATTACATCATTGCCGACAAGACATTAATTCCGTCCGAATCACAAGGCGAATACTCAGAAAAAATCATATATTTGCCGGATACCTTTCAGCCCAATGATGCTGAACGTGCCATAGGGCAAAATCGTGGCAGAGAATCATTTGGATTGGGTGACACATGTTTTGTTTTTGGTTGTTTTAGTCATTCGGGGAAGATGAATCCCGAAACTTTCAAAGTATGGGTGTCAATCTTAAGAAATGTACCAGATAGTGTACTTTGGCTTATTAATGAGAATCCTAGGCAGGTGGAAAACCTTAGGGGTTTTGTGGCTAGCCTTGATGTGAACCCTAATCGTCTAGTGTTCTCTGAATCGTTGCCCTACTCGGAACACTTGGCCAGGTATCAGCTAATAGATCTGGTCCTGGATACAATCCCTTTTAACGGCGGAACTACAACGAGTGACGCATTGTGGGGTGGCGCTCCTGTAGTTACTTGTATAGGCGAGAGCTTTTCTGGGCGTATGTCTGCTAGTTTGTTAAATGCTCTCGACCTGCCTGAATTGATCGCTCATTCCCCAAAGGAATACGAGGCGCTGGCTATTGATTTGGCGACGAACCAGGAAAGGCTTGGGAAGCTACGACAGAAGCTTGCCAACAATAGATTAAGAAGCCCTTTGTTTGATACAACTAGGTTCACGAAAAACCTCGAGGCTAGCTATCTTATGATTCTATCTCGCCATCAAGCTGGGCTGAATCCTGATCATATCTATGTCTGATCCGCTTTGATAGAATCTAACAATGAGCACAGATAGGGTTTTACAGCTAGGTTTTCAGCATCTCAACAGTGGCAATTTGCAGATGGCTGGCCAGCTATTTGAAGATGTGCTGCAGCAGGAACCCAAGAACTTTGCAGCTTTGAATGGCCGGGGCTTTATTGCGCTCCAACAGAATCGATTGCTACAGAGTGCAGCAGACTTCCAGCAATCGCTGGCAGCGAACCCAAAGCAATCATTTGCTCACAAGATGCTGGGCATTGTTCAGGGTGCAATGGGTCAATTTGATGCATCCATGAATTCCTTCGATGCGGCGTTGGCACTCGATACTAGGGACCCTGAGGTGTACTTTAATCGAGCGAACTTTCGGTTTCAGGCGAGTCAGGTTCAAGAAGCGCTTATTGATCTTGACGAAGCTATAAAGCTACGCGGGTCGTACCTAGAAGCGCGTTCAAATCGGGCGAATTTACTGATTCAATTGAGTGATTTTGCACGCGCCGAGAAAGACCTCGATCACCTCGTCACGAAAGTGACGAACAACCCCGATATATGGGTGGCGTTGGGGTTGGTCAAGCATAAGGTCGGGAAGCAGCGAGAAGCCATGCAATGTAATGAGCGTGCTTTGAAGCTCGTGCCGAATCACCCTGATGCCTTTCTCAATAGCTCCAGTGCCACTTATGACCAAGGTGACTACCCGTCGGCTCTAGATTGGGCGGAGAGGGCTGTTGCGGCCACACCGATGCGTGCGGAGGCTCATTATGCAAAGGGTCAGGCACTGATGGCTATGAGCCGCTTCGAGGGAGCAGTGGTTGCTTACTCAAAAGCAACAGAGTTAAATCCGAGCTACGCTGCAGCGTGGATGGGGCGAGGTCTGACGAAGTCGCGCCTGCGAGATCTCGATGGCGCGGTAATTGATTACGAACGTGCCATAGCCCTGCGTCCGGATTATGACGAGGCTATCTTCAACAAGGGGCATGTCTACTTGGAGCACCGTGAGTTTGTACCGGGCTGGGCGGCATATGAGCATCGGTTCGGCATGCCATCGCTAGGGATTGCGAACCTGCCGGAATTATCGATATGGGATGGTGCGCCGCTCTCGGGTAAGCTTCTGGTGCGTGGCGAGCAGGGGTTAGGTGACCAGATTTTGTTTGCGTCGGTGTTGCCTGATCTGCTAAAGCAAGTGCCCAGTGTGTGCCTGCAGCTGGAGCCACGCCTTGTGCCGTTGTTTCAACGCGCGTTCCCAAGCGTTGAAGTGGTCAGCAAAGATAAGAAACCGCCGTCAGATGTGGACACACAGATTTGTATTGGTAGCTTGCCGCAGTTTTACCGAAAGACTGAAGCAGACTTTTCTGTTGCTCAAGTGCCTTATTTGAAAGCGGATGCCGTTAAAACAGCCGCTATGCGTCAGGCTTTGGCACCCAATGGCGAAAAAATCATTGGGGTGAACTGGCGCAGCTTCAAGAATAAGTACGCCGATGACAAATCGATTGAACTGAAAGACTTGGCCGCGCTCTTCGCATTGCCCAATTGCACGATCGTGAATTTGCAGTATGGCGATACCAAAGACGAGATCCGTGTAGCAGGGGCTGCCGGATTGCATTTCAATAAAGCGGTGAGCATCGACTTGACGAAAGATATCGATGGCGTTGCCAGCCTGTTGGATGCCTGTGACGTGGTTGTCAGTGTTAGTAATTCAACAGCCCATATTGCGGGGGCGCTTGGCAAGCCGGTTTTGTTGATGTTGCCCTACCGGACCGGAAAGCTGTGGTACTGGTCC
>CALKUR010000194.1 GCA_937996725.1 uncultured Dechloromonas sp.
TGTCACGGTGCAACGGGTAAGGGTAATGACCAGGTCCGCTTCGAGCTGGGTGCCTACGCACTCAAGCCCGGCGTCAAAGTGATCGCGCCCTGGCGTGAATGGGATCTGCTCTCGCGTGAAAAGCTCATGAAGTACGCCGAGTCGCATGGCATCCCCATCGACATGAAGCACAAGAAGGGCGGTTCGCCGTATTCGATGGACGCCAATCTGCTGCACATTTCCTTTGAAGGCCGCCATCTGGAAGATCCGGCAGCTGAAGCCGAAGAGTCTATGTGGCGTTGGACGGTGTCGCCCGAGAAGGCCCCGAACAAAGCGGAGTACATCGATATTGACTACGTGAAGGGTGATCCGGTCGCCATCAACGGCAAGAAGATGAAGCCGCACGAAATTCTGGCCAAGCTCAACGAGCTGGGCGGTAAGCATGGCATTGGTCGCCTGGACCTCGTCGAGAACCGCTACGTGGGTATGAAGTCGCGTGGTTGTTACGAAACGCCGGGCGGTACCATTCTGCTGAAGGGCCATCGCGCCATTGAATCGATCACGCTGGATCGTGAAGTCGCCCACCTCAAGGATGACCTGATGCCACGCTACGCCAGTCTGATTTATAACGGTTACTGGTGGAGCCCGGAGCGCCAGGCGCTGCAAACGCTGATCGACCATACCCAAGAACACGTGAATGGCACGGTTCGCCTGAAGCTCTACAAGGGTAATGTCATCGTTGTCGGCCGCGACTCTAAGCGGGATTCGCTGTTTGATCCGACGATTGCGACCTTTGAAGACGATGCCGGTGCCTATGACCAGAAGGATGCGGCTGGTTTTATCAAACTGAACGCCCTGCGTATGCGCATTGGTGCCAACCGTGACGCCCGCAAGGATGGTAAGGCAACGGCACAGAAACCTGCGGCCAAGAAGTCTGCTGCAAAATCCAAACCGGCATCGCGTAAGCAGGCCTAATCATGGAAGGTACCGTGTTCGGTTTTACCGAGGAACAGATCGCCGACTTCATGTCGACCTATGGCGTGGCGGCGTTCATTCTCTTTATGCTGTTCATCATTGCCGAGATCGCGATCAAATCGAAAGCAGGCAAGCTGGGTACCGCCATCCTGTTCTTTGTACTCGCGTTTGGCATGGTGGGTTACATGGCCAAAGGCATCATCCAGAAAATGTGGGGAATCTAAATGGCGCAATACGATAACGTTTCCGTGGTGAAGGCTGCCAACGTTTATTTCGATGGCAAGTGCGTGAGCCATACCATTCAATTCGCTGATGGCACCAAGAAGACCGTCGGTGTCATTCTGCCGTCGTCGCTGACCTTCAATACCGGCGCGCCGGAAGTGATGGAAGGTGTTGGCGGCACCTGTCGCGTGCGCCTGAAGGGCGAAGCCGACTGGAAAGCCTATGGTGCTGGCCAATCTTTCGACGTGCCGGCCAACTCGTCGTTCGAGATCGCCTGCGACGAGCCCTATCACTACGTTTGCCACTTCGGATAATCGCCATGCCCAGCTTTGACATTACTTCCGAAGTCGACATGGTGTCGCTTAAGAACGCCGTTGATGTGGCCAATCGCAAGATCGCCAATCGTTATGACTTCAAAGGTTCGGACGCCAAGGCCGAGCTGAACGAGAAGGACAAGACCATCGTCTTGCACGCCGACAACGACTTCCAGCTAGACCAGATGCAAGGTATTTTGCTGCCCGAGATGACCGGTAAAGGCATTGATGTCCGTTGCCTAGAACATGGCTCGATCCAAAAAGTCAGCGGCAATAAGGTCAAACAGGATCTGAAGGTGCGTGTCGGTATCGAACAGACGCACTCAAAAAAGATCGTAGCTATGCTCAAGGACTCGAAGCTCAAAGTTCAGGCGTCCATTCAGGGCGAAGCGGTTCGTGTCACGGGTGCTAAGCGCGATATCCTGCAAGAGGCCATAGCCCTTGTGAAGGAGGGGATCAAAGATCTACCGCTGCAGTTTGGCAACTTCCGTGAGTAAAGACGTTCAAGGCACCTGTGGGTGCCTTTTTTACTGATGCCATGAGCATTACACCGGAACAGTTACGCACGGCCTTTGCCGCATTGGCATCGGGCACTGACCTGACTCATGGTCAGATCACCGAGATCGTGGATGAACCCGTCCCGTTGGAGATCCGTGAGCGTTTACAGACAGGTCGGCGTCCGGCGGCGGTGCTGGTGCCTGTTCTGGGTGAAAATAGTGGCAGCCCACTGCGCCTTCTGCTAACGGAGCGTACGGCCCACCTGCGCGATCATGCAGGTCAGATTAGTTTCCCCGGGGGTGGTTTAAAAGCCGGTGAAGATCCGCTAACTGCGGCATTGCGGGAAGCCGAAGAAGAAATTGGCCTGACGCGCGCCGCCGTGACCGTTTTCGGGGAGATGCCGCTGTATCACACGGGCACTGGTTTCAGCGTCTCGCCGATGGTCGGGTTTGTGGCCGATGGTGCGCGTCTTTCGGCCGATCCAGGCGAGGTGGCCGACATTTTCGAGGTGCCGCTGGATTTTCTGATGGATCCCCGCAACATGCGCCGGGAAACCCGCTACTACCGGGGGGCGTGGCGAACTTTCCTGGCGGTGCCTTGGGCTGGACGGTACATCTGGGGGGCAACGGCGGGCATGCTGTCGCAGCTTTCACGCATAATCCATGATCAAAGGATTGCATAAACTGCCGTTGAAATTATGATATCGTGACTCCACAATAGTGGCTGAGCGGTGATATGCCGGCGCTTTAACCGACTGACAGGCTTTTAGATTTATGAAACTCGTTGTATTGATTCTCGCGCTCCTGATTGAGCAGGTTCGACCTCTTCCGTATGCACGCTGGGTGGGGGCGCCGCTAACCCGACTCGCTAACTGGGTAGAGAGTGTATTTGATTCAGGAAACCGTCAGCACGGTTTCCTGGCTTGGTTGCTGGTTGTCGGTGGCGGCGTCATGCTGGCTACGGTCGTCGATTTAGTATTGTCGAGCATCAATATCCTCCTGGGGCTGGCCTTTGGCGTCCTGGTGCTGTATCTCACACTGGGTTTCCGTCAGTTCAGCCACGCATTTACCGAAGTGAACGAGGCTTTGCAGGCTGATGACGTGCCCGCGGCCCGTAAGGCTATGAAAGCCTGGAATAGTCAATGCCCGGATAACGCCAGTTCCGATGAAATTGCGCGTCTGGCTATTGAAACCGGCGTGCTGGCCTCGCACCGTCATGTCTTTGGTGTGTTGGCCTGGTTTGTGGTGTTCGGACCGGTGGGTGCCGTGTTTTACCGTTTAAGCGCCTTCCTGGCTACACACTGGAACGGTAGCGACCGCAGAGACGAAGAAGTCGTCGGCGAGCACGCTGCTGAAGAGGTTCAGGTCAAACGACGTCAGTTCGGTGCCTTTGCCCGCCAGGCATTCGCCCTGGTTGACTGGTTGCCGGCACGGATGACTGCCGTGGCCTTTGCCATCGTCGGCAACTTCGAAGATGCCATCCATTGTTGGCGTGAGCAGGCCGGCTCCTGGCGTGATCACACCGCTGGCGTTATTGTGGCTGCCGGTGCTGGTGCGCTGGGTGTCAAACTGGGTGGCCCGCTAAGCGAATCCCCGGTCATCGAGGACGATGTGGTTCTGGATCGCCCGGAAATCGGGGTGGGTGAAGAGGCAACCCCTGCTGTTTTGCCGTCAGCCATTGGTTTGGTCTGGCGCGCTTTGATTTTGTGGGTGATACTACTCGCAGTTGTTGGGCTCGCCGCCTGGGTGGGCGTTTGATTCATATATAAAAACGTAGTTGGGAGACATAAGCATGAGCAAAGACGTTGTAGTACTGAGTGCAGTTCGTTCGGCCATTGGTACCTTTGGTGGTGCATTGTCGGACATGGAGCCGTCGGAACTGGCGGGCGCTGTCATGAAGGAGGCGGTCGGCCGCTCAGGTGTCGACCCCAAGGAAATCAACTACGTGACCGTTGGTACCGTGATGCCGACCGATTCGCGTTTTGCCTACGTGTCGCGCGTAGCATCGATACAAGCTGGCTTGCCGATGGATTCGGTCGCCATGCAGGTGAGCCGCCTGTGCGCTTCGGGTCTGCAGGGTATTGTGACCTCGGCTCAGAATATTCTGCTGGGCGACTCGGATTACGCCATTGGTGGGGGTGTGGAAGTCATGTCGAAGGCAGCCTACATGCTGCCGGCGATGCGCTGGGGTGCCCGTATGGGTGACTCGAAAGCCATTGACAGCATGGTTGCCGTGCTGACCGACCCGTTTGGTGTGGGTCATATGGGTGTGACTGCTGAAAACCTGGCCGCCAAGCATGGCATTAGCCGTGAAGCACAGGATGCCTTTGCTGTGGAATCGCAGCGCCGCGCCGCAGCTGCGATTGCTGCGGGTCACTTCAAGTCGCAGATCCATCCGATTGTTAAGCAAACCCGTAAGGGCGAAGTAGTCTTTGACACCGATGAACACGTCAAGGCTGGCACCACGCTGGAAGCGCTGGCCAAGATGAAGCCGGCCTTCAAGAAAGAAGCCGGTACCGTGACTGCTGGTAACGCCTCGGGTATCAACGATGGCGCTGCTTTCTTTGTGCTGGCGGACGCTGCCGTGGCTGCTAAAGCGGGTCAAAAGCCTATTGCACGCATGGTGTCTTATGCCGTTGCCGGCGTGCCGAACCACGAGATGGGCGAAGGTCCGATCCCGGCAACGCAACTGGCACTCAAGAAGGCTGGCCTGAAGCTGGATCAGATGGATGTGATCGAGTCGAACGAAGCGTTCGCCGCTCAGGCGCTGTCAGTGATGAAGGTGCTCGGTCTGGATCCTGCCAAGACCAACCCGAACGGCGGTGCGATTGCGCTGGGTCACCCGGTGGGTTGTTCAGGTGCATTCATTGCGACGAAGGCTGTGCATGAACTGCAACGCATCGGTGGCAAGTATGCATTGGTCACCATGTGTATCGGTGGTGGTCAGGGTATTGCCGTGATTTTCGAACGCTGCTAAATCAGAGCATTTTCGTAAAAACGCCCCGTTGTTTCAACGGGGCGTTTTTTATGGAGGGCTAATTTTCCTGAAGTAGCCGTCGAAGCAGTGCCAGCCGGCCGGCTGTGGCAGATTCTGAGGTAACAGCGGTCTGCAATGCGCACCCCGGATCTTGATCATGACGGCAATCGCGGAAGCGGCAATCTCCCAGATGCGGGCGGAACTCGGGAAAGGCGA
>CALKUR010000195.1 GCA_937996725.1 uncultured Dechloromonas sp.
ATATCGTGATGCGGCGGTGGCGAGATCAGCCCAACACCCGGCACCGAGTGGCGCAGGAAGCCGATGTATTCGCTTACCTTGTGACCTGGCAGCTGACCGCCTTCACCTGGCTTAGCGCCCTGGGCCATCTTGATCTGGATCTGGTCCGAATTGGCCAGATATTCAGCGGTCACGCCGAAACGACCCGAGGCCACCTGTTTGATCGACGAGCGCAGCGAGTCGCCGGCCTTCAGCTCGATATCACGTTCGATACGACCCTTGCCGATGATGTCGGAGAGCATTTCGCCCGCCTTGACCTTGCGGAAACGGCCGGCATCTTCGCCGCCTTCACCCGTGTTCGACTTGCCGCCGATCCGGTTCATGGCGATGGCCAGTGTCGTGTGCGCTTCAGTCGAGATCGAACCCAGCGACATTGCACCCGTGGCGAAACGCTTGACGATTTCGCTGGCTGGCTCGACTTCATCGATGCTGATCGATGGGCCCGCCGGTTTGATTTCGAACAGACCACGCAGCGTCATGTGGCGCTTGGTCTGATCGTTGATGATACGAGCGTACTCTTCAAAGGTTTCGTACTTGCCCGAACGCGTGGCGTGTTGCAACTTGGCGATCGCATCCGGCGTCCACATATGCTCTTCACCGCGGATACGGAAGGCGTACTCGCCGCCGGTTTCCAGTAGATGGTTCAGCACGGGGTCATGAGCAAACGCACGGTCATGCACGCGCAGCGCTTCTTCGGCGACTTCATCCAGGCCGATACCTTCAACTTGGGTAGCGGTACCCGTAAAGTATTCCTTCACGAACTCGGAAGCCAAACCAATGGCTTCGAAGATCTGGGCACCGTTATACGACTGGTAGGTCGAAATACCCATCTTCGACATGACCTTGCGTAGACCCTTGTTCACAGCCTTGATGTAACGCTTACCAGCTTCGTACGCCGACAGCGCGCCCGGCAGTTCACCAGCGACATCAGCAATGGTGTCAAAGGCCAACCACGGGCACACGGCTTCTGCGCCGTAACCGGCGAGCAGCGCAAAGTGATGCACTTCACGTACCGAACCCGAATCCACCACCAAACCGGTCGAGGTGCGCAGGCCAGTCTTGACCAAGTGTTGATGCACAGCGCTCGTCGCCAGCAGCGCCGGAATCGGCGCACGTTGACGATCGACATTGCGATCCGACAGGATCAGCACGTTGTAACCTTCGCCCACGCTCGCTTCGGCACGAGCACACAGGGCTTCCAGTGCGGCTTTCGAACCTTCGGCGCCTTCAGCGGCCGAAAAGGTCATGTCCAACACCAAGGCACGGAACTTGCCATTGGTGAGCTTGTCGATCTGACGCAGCTTGGCCAGGTTGGCCGAAGTCAGCACCGGCTGATCGACTTCCAAACGCAGCGGCGGTTCTTCGCCCGGCTTGACGTCGATGCCCAACAGGTTCGGACGCGGGCCAATGAACGACATCGTCGACATCACGATCTCTTCGCGGATCGGATCAATCGGCGGGTTCGTCACCTGCGCAAACAGCTGCTTGAAGTAGTTGTAGAGCGGCTTATCTTTATCCGACAGCACGGGCAGCGGGCTATCGTTACCCATTGAACCGGTGGCCTCTTCGGCATTGCTGGCCATCGGTTCGAGGATGAACTTGAGGTCTTCCTGCGTGTAGCCGAATGCCTGTTGCGTATGCAGCAGCGATTCGCGCAGACCTTCGTTATCCTCGACTTCCGGCAGGTTTTCCAGATGCTGACGGCTCTGCTCGATCCACTGGCGATACGGACGAGCGCTCGAAATGCTGCGCTTCAGTTCTTCATCGTCAATGATGCGGCCCTGTTCCAGATCGATCAGGAACATCTTGCCCGGTTGCAGGCGCCACTTCTTGTTCACTTCTTCTTGCGGGAAGGTCAGCACGCCCATTTCCGAAGCGAGCATGACGATGCCGTCGTCAGTAATCTGGTAGCGCGCCGGACGCAGACCATTACGATCCAGCGTGGCGCCAATCATGCGGCCATCGGTAAAGGCCACAGCGGCCGGGCCGTCCCACGGCTCCATCATTGCAGCGTTATATTCGTAGAATGCGCGACGCTCTTCGTCCATCAGCGGGTTTTCGGCCCAGGCTTCCGGAATCAGCATCATCATGGCTTGCGGCATCGAGTAGCCACCCATCACCAGCAGTTCAAGCGCGTTGTCGAAACTGGCCGAATCCGACTGACCTTCGACAATCAACGGCCACAGCTTGTCCAGGTCTTCCGCCAACCATGCCGACGACATCGCCTTTTGACGGGCGCGCATCCAGTTAACATTGCCGCGAACCGTGTTGATTTCGCCGTTGTGGGCAATCATGCGGAACGGGTGAGCCAGATCCCAAGTCGGGAAGGTGTTGGTCGAGAAACGCTGGTGCACCAGCGCAATGGCCGAGACCAAAGCGGGGTCTTGCAGATCTAGGAAGTAAGCGCCCACTTGGTTCGCCAGCAACATGCCCTTATAGACCATGGTGCGCGACGATAGCGACGGTAGATAGAACTGCTTGCCATCGTCCAGCTTGAGCTTGCGCACGGCATGTTCTGCGCGCTTACGCACCACGAACAGCTTGCGTTCGAAGGCGTCTTGATCCTTCAGCGAATCAGGACGGCCGATAAAGACCTGGCGCGTGACGGGTTCAAGATCACGGGCAGCTTCGGCCAAAATGGTGTTGTCGACCGGCACATCGCGCCAGCCAAGGAATTCAAGACCTTCTTCATGAATAATGCGTGCCAGCACCGATTCACAGGCTTTACGGCCGGTAATCGATTGCGGCAGAAAGACATTGCCAACGGCATAGTGACCGAACGGAGGCAGGCGCAGCCCTTGTTTGGCGCGCTCCGCACGTAGAAATGCGTCCGGCAGCTGAATCAGGATCCCGGCACCATCACCGAGCAGCGGATCGTAGCCTGTGGCACCGCGGTGTTCCAGGTTTTCAAGAATGAGCAGACCTTGTTCAACGATCTCGTGGCTTTTCTCGTTCTTGATATGCGCAACAAAACCGACGCCACACGCGTCGTGTTCATTAGCCGGGTTGTATAGACCCTGGCGCTCTGGTGCTCCCATGTGGTTTTCCTTCTATCAATCCATGAACCCGCCGGCCAAACCGGCACTGCACAAAAGTGATCCCCGTTCGGGTGCGATGCACCAAAACGAACCGGCCAATATACGCCCAAACCCCCTTCCAATTCAAGACGCTGCAGCGCAAAAACCGGCGTTTTCCCGAATTTTTTTAGGGGAATGGCGTGTATGACACATCTGGTTACGCAACGACCGTGCCAGAACCTCCTCAACGGAGGCTGACCAACGATATTGCCTAAAAATTAAGCGCCCGCTTAGAGGCCGTTAGGCGGTACCGCGCTACGGTCTGCTTTATCGGCCAAACTGCTGCTAATTGCCGTCAAAATGGCGGCATCGTCGGCCTCTGCCGATACCACCGCATGGCCAACCGCCTTCAGCAGCACTAGGCGCATGATACCGGCGCTGACCTTCTTGTCATGACGCATCAAGTCCAGGTAGCGCTCGGCTGAAGCTTCCGGCGTCGCCGCCAGCCACGGACCCGCCACCGGTAAACCAACTTGCTGAAACAACGCTTTAACGCGCGCCACGGCTGCCGGGTCGATCCAGCCCAACTGCTGCGAAAGCAAAGACGCCATCACCGTACCCGCGCCCACGGCTTCGCCATGCAGCCAGCTACCATAGCCCATACCCGTTTCGATGGCATGGCCAAAAGTGTGGCCCAGATTCAACAGCGCCCGCTCGCCGGCTTCACGCTCATCGCGCGCAACCACCTCAGCCTTGTGTGCACACGATTGGTAAACCGCCTGCGCCAGCAACGTTTTATCCCGCTGCATCAGGCCGTCGGCATGCTGTTCCAGCCAGCGGAAGAAGGCTTCGTCACGAATCAAGCCATACTTGATCACTTCCGACATGCCCGCCGCCATTTCACGCGGCGGCAGGGTATCCAGCGTATCCAGATCGGCCAGCACCAGCTTCGGCTGGTAGAAAGCACCGATCATGTTCTTTCCGAGCGGATGATTGATGGCAGTCTTTCCGCCCACCGATGAATCCACCTGCGACAGCAGCGTGGTCGGCACCTGAATAAACGGCGCACCACGCTGATAGCAAGCTGCTGCAAAACCCACGAGGTCACCAATCACACCGCCGCCCAGGGCGATCAGCGTGGTGCCACGCTCACAGTGGCGCTCCAGCAGCGCATCAAAAACCGTATTGAGCGTCTCCCACGACTTGTATTCTTCACCATCGGGGAGCACCACCGAAAACGCCGGGCAATCCAACCGGGCCAGCGTGGCCATCACCTTGTCGAGGTACAACGGTGCCACCGTCGTATTGGTAATCACCACTGCGCCCATCTTGGAGTTCAGATGCGGCCGCCACAACTCGGCGTTACCCAACAGGCCACAGCCAATATGAATGGGGTAGCTGCGCTCGTCGAGCGCGACGGTCAGAGTCTGATGCGATGAATTCATGCTGCCATTGTAGCCCGAGCGTCAGAACAACGAAGCGACTTCAGGCCAGCTTGCCCGCCTTGGTCAGCGCATTCACGATCGCCTGTACCACTTGCTGGGGCGCACCACGGCCCGTTTCCACGACCGCATGTGCCACTTCCCGATAAAGCGGGTCGCGCACGGTATGCAGTTCGCGCAGGCGTGCCAGCGGATCCGCCACATTCAGCAATGGGCGGCTCTTGTCATGTCGGGTGCGTTCCGCTAGCAACTCTGGCCGCGCACTCAGATACACCACAAAACCCTGATGACGCAGCAGCTCACGGTTCTCAGGGCGCAGCACAATCCCGCCACCTGTGCTCAGCACCACATCGGGCTCCTGTGCCAGATCCGCCAGCACCTCTTGCTCGCGTTTACGGAACCCATCCTCACCCTCGATCTCGAAGATCACAGGGATCGTCACGCCATTACGCTTTTCAATCTCATGATCCGTATCGACAAAGGTCTTACCCAAACGTCGCGCCAACAAACGGCCGACGGTCGACTTGCCGGCGCCCATGAGGCCGACAAGGAACACATTCGGAGGAGAGTTTTGAAGGTGAGTATCAGTCATACAAAGTTTGGTTACTGACTGCCGGCCATGATCTGCGGTGAAATAAACACCAACAACTCGCGACGTTGTTCAGTCGTAGAACGGTATTTGAACAG
>CALKUR010000196.1 GCA_937996725.1 uncultured Dechloromonas sp.
GATCCAGGTCAACATCAACCCCGCCTACCGCCTGTCGGAAGTCGAGTACACGCTGAACAAGGTCGGGGTTAAGGCACTCGTTTGCGCCAGGGCTTTCAAGACGTCCGACTATGTCGGCATGATCAATGAGCTTGCTCCTGAAATCGCAGTCTCGAGTCCCGGACGCCTGGCCTCGCGACGCCTTCCGGACCTGCGTTATGTCATCCAGATCGGCGATGCGCCGGGCCTTGTCGGCGTAGGCGGGGTCGTGGGCGAGCTGGTAACCGTAGTCCTTGACCATCACGCCGCAGCCGCTGGCGGTCGTGACGATCGCCTCCGCTCCCGATTCGACGTGCGGCCACCAGGCATCGATATTGTTCCGTGCGCGATTAAGGCCGTCTTCTTGGGCGTTCATGTGAAAATCGACAGCACCGCAACATCCGGCTTCCGGAACTGCAATGACGCTGATGCCGAGGCGGTCTAGGACGCGAGCAGTTGCAGCATTTGTGTTGGGAGACAAACTCGGTTGGGCACAGCCTTCCAGAATCAGCATTCGTCGTTGGTGGTGAGGAACAGGTCGCTCTCCCGCCTTCTTGGAGCGCCGAGGCATTTTTTCTGACAACGCCTTTGGAAGGATCGGACGGACGATCTCCCCCGCTTTTAACAGCGTTTTGAATACCATCGGATTGGGAATTACGGCGCGCAAAAGAGTGCGTTGAACACGTTCACCGGCAGGGCGCGGTACAAGTTTCTCGATGCTCGCGCGACCGATGTCGAGCAATTTGTGATACTGCACGCCGGAGGGGCATGTGGATTCGCAACTGCGACAGGTGAGGCAACGGTCTAGATGCTCGCGGGTGCTTGAAGTTACTTCGCCACCCTCAAACATTTGCTTCATCAGGTAGATGCGCCCGCGGGGGCTATCGAGTTCGTCACCAAGCAACTGGTAAGTCGGGCAGGTGGCAGTGCAGAAACCGCAATGCACGCACGCTCTCAGTACAGCTTCGACCTCCTTCCCTTCAGGGGTGTTGCGAATCCAATCGGCAAGATGGGTTTCCATTTGACTAAAACTCCGGGTACATGCGGCCGCGGTTAAACACCCCTGCCGGATCAAAAGATTGTTTGAGTGCGCGATGAATACGCAGCAGCGGCTTGCTCAGCGGAGTAAACGCCTTGTTTGTGCGGTGTCCTTTGGGTGCGCCGAACAGAGTGGCGTGACCCCCGGCGTTAGCGGCAAGGTCGCAGAATTGCTGAAGTTGGCCGATATCAGCTCGATACCAGCGTTGTGCGCCACCCCATTCGATCAGTTGCTGCTCGGAGCGAGGGATGGGGGCGCTGGTATCTGGCAAAGAGAGACGAATCAAAGCCGAACTGTCTTCTGCGAAGAAGCTGTGGGACTGGTCGCGTACTCCTGCCCAAAAGGCTTCAGCTAAGCTGTTGTCGACGAGCGCTTCGCCTCCCAGTTTGCGGCGGGCCGCTGCAACGGCGGGTTCGGCACCAGATAGACGCACGCTTAGTTTGCCGTCAAGCCACAGGCTCCCCGAAATCGGTAGCGGTTGACCAGCCCAGCGATTCAGATTCGCCAATGCCCCCCGCTCTGTGACTTCAAATTGCAAGGTCGTTTCCTGGTGCAAGGTTGGCACCACTTTGAGCGAGACTTCCGCAACGACACCAAAACAGCCGAGGCTCCCGGTTAGCATTCGTGAAACGTCATAGCCAGCGACGTTCTTCATGACTTGGCCGCCAAAGCGCATTAGATCGCCGGTACCCGTCATCAGTCGTACGCCGAGGACGAAGTCGCGAACGGCACCAGCTGCCATCCGCCGAGGTCCGGAGAGGCCTGCAGCCACAACGCCGCCTATGGTGGGCGTGCCACCAAAACGAGGAGGTTCGAATGCCAACATCTGGCCACTGGCAGCCAAGGTTGCTTCAATCTCGGAGAGTGGAGTTCCGCAGCGTGCGGTCATTACCAGTTCAGTCGGCTCGTAGTCGATGATTCCCCGGTAATCCCGAGTATCGAGTGCCTCACCTTCGATGGGAAGGCCATAAAATGATTTACTACCGGCACCGGTGATAACCAGAGCTTTTTCTTCTGCTCTGGCTGTGCGAATTTGATCCTGCCAGCGTTGCAAAATCGGCGAATCAGGCTGCACCGTAGAAACGGTCTGAATTGCAAGGCTCATGCAGTCACCTCATGGTTGTGGGCGTGGCAATCGTGGCGGTGGCCGGTGCCGGTCTGCTTGTACTCTCGGCAGCGCGCTGTAGTCGGGATGACTTTTCCAGGATTGAGGAGCCCCTGTGGATCGAACGCATGCTTGACTGCAGAAAAGGCGCTCAACTCCTCAGGGCTAAACTGGACGCACATTTGCGCAAGCTTTTCTATGCCAACGCCATGTTCACCGGTAATTGTCCCGCCCAATGCAACTGATAACTCAAGAATCTCAGCGCCGAAGGCGAGTGCCCGTGTCGTTTCATCCGGGTCGTTGGCATCAAACATAATCAAGGGGTGAAGGTTGCCGTCGCCCGCATGGAATACATTGGCGCACCGCAAGCTGTATTTCTTTTCCATTTCGGAGATGGCTGCGAGCATTTCACCCAAGCGTTTTCTGGGAATCGTCCCATCCATACAAAGGTAATCAGGGGTGATGCGCCCGACTGCCGGGAAGGCTGCCTTGCGTCCTGCCCAAAAGAGCAAACGTTCCGCTTCGTTCTGAGAGGTACGTATTTGCCGTACGCCAGCGTTTCGTAGCACTTCCGTAATTCGTGTGATTTCGTGTGCGACTTCTTCCGATGTGCCGTCGGATTCGCATAGCAGGATGGCTGCAGCATCTGTGTCGTAGCCAGCGCGGGCGAATGGCTCAACCGCAGCAATCGCTTGTTTGTCCATCATTTCGAGGCCGGCAGGGATAATGCCTGCAGCAATAATTGCCGCAACGGCATCGGCAGCTGTAACCACCGAATCGAACGAGGCCATGACCACCTGAGCGATTTCCGGCTTGGGCGTAAGCTTGACCAAGATCTCAGTAACAACCGCGAGCATGCCCTCAGAGCCATTGAGTGCAGCCAGTAGATCAAGGCCAGGGGCGTCTGGCGAAGCACTGCCGAAGGTAACCTCATCAACGCCATCCTCCGAGAGGACCAGGGCGCGCGCAGACAACACGTTGTGTACGGTCAGCCCATATTTAAGGCAATGCACGCCTCCCGAATTCTCGGCGACATTTCCGCCAAGGGTGCAGGCAATTTGCGATGAAGGATCTGGTGCGTAATACAGATTGTGGGGGGCTGCAGCTTCGGAAAGCGCCAGATTGCGAACGCCTGGTTGAACGCGTGCAGTGCGGGCTTGGGGATCTATTTCAAGGATCTGCATGAAACGCGCGAGAGATACAACTACGCCTTCGGCATGTGGCATGGCGCCACCAGAGAGGCCGGTTCCGGCTCCGCGGACAACTACGGGAACTCGGTGTTGACGGCAAGCCTCCAAAACCCGTTTCAGGTCGCTTTCCGTGCGCGGCAAGATAACTGCACGAGGAACCTGGCGGTAGGCAGACAATCCGTCGCACTCGTAAGGCTTAACATCCTCCATCTGATCCAGGATGGAAAGAATAGGAAGGTTCCTTCTTAGCTCGGCTATTAAACCGACATAATTGGATTGGCGCGGAACCACTTCGTCCTGGTGGTCACAATGAACGCTCATCGCTCTTGTCTCCTCTTTTTGGGGTAGGGGGCAGGGATGCTTGCCCTGTTTGAGCGCTGGATACTAGAGGCGTTACAACCGCATTTCAATGCGAAACTGGGCTGGTATTACCAGTTTATTTTATTGCGAAGTTATCCTATCTATATGAAAATACTGGAACTGTACGCGGTTACTTAAGTTGAGCGTGTTGAGGAGGTGTATTGTTGGATACTGGTAATACCACACCAGAAAATGTGAAAGGTAAGCCGCTTCCCGACGTTGTCGCTGAGCGCATTGAGCGCCTGATCATTGATGGCATTTTGAAGGTCGGTGACGTCTTGCCTTCAGAGCGCCGACTCTGCGAAAAGCTAGGTGCTTCCCGGTCAGTCTTGCGTGAAGGATTGCGTCTCTTGCGAGGCCGGGGAATTATCGAGACCGAGCATGGCAAAGGGTCGTATATCGCCCGCTTGGCAGGCGAGACAGATACGAGCCCGCTTAGCTACCTGATGGAATCTCAATCCCGTACGTTGTATGACTTGCTGGAGGTTCGGGCCATTCTCGAAAGTGAGGCAGCACGTCTTGCTGCCCTGCGGGCAACTTCAGCGGATGTCGTTCTGATTCGCCGACGGTTCGATGAGCTCAAGGACAAACAGGAGCGTCCCACTGATGCTGCTCTGGAAGAGCACGCGCGTGTTGATCACGGATTTCACAGGTCAATCAATGATGCATCACACAATCCCGTGCTTGTGCATACCCTTGAGTCGCTGTCGGATTTAATGTTGAGAAGTGTCTTCGCATCCGTAGCCAATCTCTACCACCGCCCAGCTTTCAAGCGAATTATTGATCGGCAGCACGAGCGCTTGTTCGATGCAGTTACCGGTCGTGATCCAGAGCGCGCAGAGCGCATCGCGAAAGAGCACATCCATGCCTTGCGCGACATGTTCATGGAGATCGAACAAGAAGAGCTGCGATTGTCGACCGCTGTTATGCGACTTGAAGGCTGGAAGAGAGGGGATGGAGAGGGGTGAGTGTGCCTATCCTTCCCAGTAGCCGGGCTGGTTGTAGAGTTCCTTCAGATAATCGATGAAATGACGCACCTTGGCGGGCAGGAATCGTTGTTGTGGGTAAACGGCTTGTATCGGGTAGCTTAGGGCGGCAAACTCGTCAAGAACGGTAACCAGCGTCCCTTTTTTGAGTTCTGCTTGAATTTCCCAGGTTGACCGCCAGCCGATTCCGATCCCTTGCTTGACCCAACTGAAGAGCAACTCGCCATCATTGCAGGCCAAGTCGCCTTCGACGCGGATCGATACCAGTTTGCCGTCACGAATAAAGTTCCATCCGCGTTGCTGCCCTCCCTGTAGATTGAAAGCCAAGCAGTTGTGCTTGGCTAGTTCCTCTGGGCTTCGAGGTATGCCGTGGCGTTCGAAATAGGCGGGTGTGCCGCAAACGACGCGGCGATTAGGGAATAGCGGAACCGTAACGTAGTTGGGGTCGGTGACCTCGCCAATCCGAATGGACATGTCATAACCTTCGCGAACTAGATCGACGACGCTGTCTGTGAAGTTGAATGACAACTTCAAATCTGGATAGCGTTCGCGGAAGGTTGGAGCGTGTGGGGCGATATGCCTTCGGCCGAAGGCGGCGGGTGCAGAAACGACTAAATGCCCTCGCACCGTCTGGCGCCCCGCAGTAATACTGCTTTCGATCATGTCGAATTCGCGAAGCAGATGCTGGCACTGTTCAAAAAATTGTTCCCCCAGTGCCGTCAGAGTGAGACCCCTTGTTGAGCGATGCATAAGCCGAACGCCCAAGCGAGATTCGAGGATGTCCAGGCGGCGCCCCATAACGACAGGAGTAACCCCCTCCACTAGGGCCGCGCCAGCAAAGCTCCCCTTCTCTGCAACCAGGGAAAAACTCCGAATTTCCGTGTAACGATCCATTCAATACTCCAGGTATCGACAGAAGCTAGGTCCAATGCCATTCAGTTCTGATTGTGCAAAGACTAAGCTGACTTCACTGTTGAATCAATATCAATGAAGGAGGAGCAAAATGGCTCGAATGCGCGCAATCGACGCAGCGATTGAGGTTTTGAAAAAGGAAGGCATCAGTACAGTCTTCGGTGTGCCGGGGGCCGCGATTAACCCCCTGTATTCGGCGATGCGTAAGGCTGGAGGCTTCAATCATATCCTAGCCAGGCACGTTGAGGGTGCATCTCACATGGCGGAAGGTTTCACGCGTGCCAAACCCGGGAACCTCGGTGTCTGCATTGGTACATCAGGACCTGCAG
>CALKUR010000197.1 GCA_937996725.1 uncultured Dechloromonas sp.
ATTTGCATCGCGATTACCCGTTGTGGTTGTCGGTGAAGGGCAGCAGGGCCAGGAAGCGTGCACGCTTGATGGCCAGGCCGAGCTGGCGCTGATAACCCGCCTTGGTACCGGTCAGACGAGCCGGCATGATCTTGGCGTTTTCAGCGATGTAGTCTTTCAGAATGTCGACGTCTTTGTAGTCGATCTGTTCAACTTTTTCTGCCGAGAAGCGGCAGAACTTGCGGCGCTTGAACAGACCGCCGCCACGATTGCGCTTGTTGCGCTCGTCTTTCTTCTTGGTGTTGTTTGTACGTCCAACCATGATGGTTCCTTCAGAGAAATTTTTAGAATTCGATGGTGTCGAGATGCAGAATCAGTTGACGGCTTTTGAGGCTTTTTGCGGCGATGAAGCCGCTGGCCTTGAGCGAGGTTCCGATCGTTGCGGCGGCGAGCTGGTGAGCCAGGTTGCCAAGCGCTTTGACGGGGACTTCACAGGTGACCTGGCGTTTCAGATCGGCTTCTTGTTGCTCGGAGTGGTGTCCTAACGTTGCTTCCGTCACCGGAATGCCTGCCGGTGTGTACCGGAGTGGCTGTACGCTAAGGAGCTGCCCGCTGAGCTGAACCCGATTGATCTCCAGATGCTGCGTCAATGCTTCTGCGTCGTCTGGTGTGACTTAGGCAGGAGTCGCTTCAGCCGCTGCCGGCTTGGCTTTCTCTTCCTTCGTCATGGGCGACGGCTCGGTGATGGCGTGCTTCTGCTTCATGGTCAGATGACGCAACACGGCATCATTGAACTTGAAGGCATGCTCGAGCTCGGCCAGGGTCTCACCGTTACATTCGATGTTCATCAGAACGTAGTGGGCCTTGTGCACCTTATTGATCGGGTAAGCCATCTGACGGCGGCCCCAATCTTCCAGACGGTGGATGACACCGTTCTGGCCGGTGATCAGCGTTTTGTAACGCTCAACCATCGCCGGCACCTGTTCGGACTGATCCGGGTGGACGATGAATACGATTTCGTAATGGCGCATGAATTCTCCTTTTGGCTAATACCCCCCGCCATGCGAATGCGGTGGAGCAAGGTGGAAAACCGAAGATTCTATAACAGAATCAAGGCGAAAGCCAGCCTGCCGCCCGTTTCAGGTGTAAAGGGGTTACAGCCAATCAGACTCGGTCGGCGCTTTGCTACCGCCCTGCAGCGCCTGCTGAACGACATTGCGATTAAGGTCCGGCGCAAAATCTTCAATGAAATCATATTCATAACGACGCAAAAGCGCACCGCGACGGATGCCCACGTACGTGGTATTGGCCGGGAAGAGATGTTTTGCCTGAATCATGCGCAGGCCAGCGACGGTATCGCGCTGGGCGTCAAAGGCATGCTCGGCGATGATGCCGACGCCCATGCCCAGGCCGACGTAGGTCTTAATAACGTCTGCATCCAGTGCATCGAGCACGATCCGGGGCTTGAGCCCTTGGCGCTCGAACAGGCTATCCAGCCGGATTCGGCCGGCAACGCCGCGTACATAAGTAATGAGCGGGTACTGCGCCAGGTCGGCGAGGCTGATGTCCTTTTGTTTGAGCAAGGGGTGACCGGTCTGTACGACCAGTGCGTGGTGCCACTGCCGGCAAGGTAAGGCGACGATCCCCGGCGCATCTTTAAGCGACTCGGTAGCAATGGCGAGATCCACATCGCCGCGCACCAGCCATTCGGCAAACTGGTCGGGCATACCCTGATGCAGGGTGAGCGTGACCTCAGGATAGCGCTCACGAAAGCGCGTCACGGCTGCCGGTAAGGCATAGCGCGCCTGCGTGTGGGTCGTGGCGATGACCAGCGCCCCATGCTGGCCTTGGGTGTAATCGTCGACATAGCGCTTGAGGTTGTCGGACTCGGCCAGAATGCGCCGGGCGTGCGCCAGAACCTGTGCACCGGCTTCGGTCACACCGGTCAGCCGCTTGCCGACCCGCTCGAAAATGATCAAGCCAAGGTCGTTTTCCAGTTGCTTGATCTGCTTGGAAACCCCCGGCTGAGAGGTAAACAAGGCTTCGGCCGCTTCAGAGACGTTGAAGCCGCGCTGCGCTACTTCGACCAGATAACGGAGCTGTTGCAGGGTCATGGTTTTTCCCCTCTGCTAATTACTTAAAGTTATAGCATTCTAACCATATATTCTTTTAAGTTCGATTGCCCGCTGTTAGGATGGCGACCTCAATCGATATTGCAGCGCACCTAAATGGATTTTCTGTACACCGCCTCGGGCTTTTTTGTAGGACTGATCGTCGGCATGACCGGCGTTGGCGGCGGCTCGCTCATGACACCGTTGTTGGTGCTGCTGTTTGGCGTATCGCCCGCTACGGCGGTGGGTACCGACCTGCTTTACGCGGCGCTGACCAAAACCGGCGGCACAGTGGCGCATGGTCGCAAGGGCCATGTGGACTGGCAAATTGTAGGCCGCCTGGCCGCTGGCAGCATTCCGGCCGCCGCAATAACACTCTATGTACTGGCGCAGCTGCCCGGTCACGGTAAAGAAGTCGGTCACATCATGGCCATCGCACTAGGCTTCGCCCTGTTCCTGACGGCCGCCGCCATCTTCCTGCGCGACAAGCTGCTGCGCTATGCGCGCCGTCATGAAGACTCTTTCACGCAACACCACGTGGGTAGCATTACCGTCGTCGTTGGGGCCGTGCTTGGCGTACTCGTGACTATTTCATCGGTCGGTGCGGGCGCGCTGGGCGTGACCGCCCTCTTCTTCTTATATCCGCGTTTGGGTACCCTACGCATTGTGGCCAGCGACATCGCGCATGCGGTGCCACTCACTGCCGTGGCCGGTATTGGCCACTGGTATCTGGGCAGCGTCGATTTCAACTTACTCGGCGCCTTGCTGCTCGGCTCTTTGCCGGGCATCTGGATCGGTAGCCATATCGCCAGCAAAGTGCCCGAGAAGTTTCTGCGCAGCCTGTTGGCCACGATGCTCATCATCATCGGCACCAAGCTGGTGATGTCCTGATTTCTAAAACGTTTCGTCCCGAAGAGAACTGTTATGTACCGTTACGATGATATAGACCGCGCGATGGTCAAAGCCCGTGTCGCGCAGTTTCGTGACCAAACCAACCGCTGGCAAGCCGGTGAGCTGAGCGACGAAGAGTTTCGTCCGCTACGTCTGCAGAATGGTTTGTATATGCAACGACACGCGCCCATGCTGCGTATTGCCGTGCCCTACGCCATGATCTCGTCGGCGCAGCTGCGTGTGCTCGGTGCCATTGCACGCGAAGAAGACAAGGGCTATGCCCACTTCACCACACGCCACAATCTGCAGTACAACTGGATCCCCATGGCACGCGTGCCGGACGTACTAGAGCGCCTGGCCGAAGTGGAGATGCATGCGATTCAGACCTCGGGTAACTGTATCCGTAACGTGACCAGCGATCAGTTCGCTGGCATCGCCCCGGATGAAGTGGTGGATACGCGCCCGATCGCCGAGATCATTCGTCAGTGGAGTACTTTCCACCCGGAATTCGCTTTCCTACCGCGCAAGTTTAAGATCGCCGTGCATGGTGCCGAGCGCGACCGTGCCGTGGTGCAAGTGCACGACATCGGCCTGCATCTCTACCGTGATGCCAAGGGCGACATCCTTGCCCGCGTCTGGGTGGGTGGCGGCCTGGGTCGTACGCCAATCCTGGGCGAAATCATTCATGAGGCACTGCCGTGGCGTCACCTGCTCTCCTATATGGAAGCGATCATTCGCGTCTATAACCTGGAAGGCCGTCGTGACAACCCGTACAAGGCCCGTATCAAGATTCTAGTGAAGGCGCTGGGTATCGAAGAGTTCCGCCGCAAGGTCGATGCCGAATGGGCGAACCTGAAAGATGGCCCGGCAACGATTACCGATGCCGAATTGGCGCGTGTTTCGGCGTACTTTGTTGATCCGAATTACGCACAACTACCAGATACTGATGCTGGCTTTGAGACCCGTTTGGCCAGCGACAAAGCCTTTGCGCGCTGGGTGCAACAAAACGTGCACCCGCACCGTATGCCGGGCTACCGCGCCGTGACGCTGTCGCTCAAACAGAAAGGCATCGCCCCGGGCGACATCACCGATCAGCAGATGGAAGCCGTGGCCGATCTGGCCGATGCTTACAGCTTCGGCGAAGTGCGTTCCTCGCATGAACAGAATCTGGTGCTGTCGGACGTGGAACTGCGCAAGCTGCCAGAACTCTACGATGCCGCCAAGGCGTTAAAGCTGGCCAGTTCGACCGTGGGTCTACTCACCGACATCATCTGCTGCCCAGGCGGCGATTTCTGCGATCTAGCTAACGCCAAGTCGATCCCGATTGCGCAGGCGATCATGGAGCGCTTCGATGATCTGGACTACCTGCACGACATCGGCGAACTGGATCTGAACATCTCCGGTTGCATGAACGCCTGTGGTCACCACCACGTGGGCCACATTGGCGTGTTGGGTGTCGATAAGAACGACGAAGAGTGGTATCAGGTCACTATTGGTGGCCGACAGGGCAACGACACACGCCTCGGCAAAGTGATCGGTCCGTCGTTCGCTGCCGCCGATATGCCGGATGTGGTGACCAAGCTGCTCGAAACCTATGTCCGCCTGCGAGAACCAGAAGAACGCTTTGTTGAAACCGTGGTTCGTCTTGGCATCGACCCGTTCAAGCTCAGCGTGTATGGTGAATCGGCCAACCGCGTGAACAAAAACAAGGAGGCCACCCATGGCTGATATCCTGAAAAACGGCCAGGTCCATAACGACAACTGGCAAGTGCTGCGTCCGGAGGCTGAAGCCGACCTCACCACGCTGAGCGTACCGGCTGGCCAATGGCTGGTGCCGTTTGCCCTGTGGCAAGCACAAAGCGCCGTGCTGAAATCGCGCAGCGATATCGGTATCTGGTTGTCACCGAACGACGACCTCGCCGAAGTCGCCAAGCACTTCAGCCAATGGCCACTGGTCGCCATCGACTTCCCGAAATTTACGGATGGTCGTGGTTACTCGATCGCCTGGCGCGTACGCAATCACTACAAGTACGAGGGCGAACTGCGCGCCATTGGTAACGTGCTGGTTGACCAACTGTTCTTCATGCTGCGCGTCGGATTTGATACGTTGGCACTCGACCCGAATGTGGACGTTGCAACGGCCGAACGTAACCTGGCCCCCTTCCCTGACACGTACCAGGGTTCGACCGATAATCCGGAGCCGCTGTTCCGTCGCGTTGATCGCGTTCTTGGGGGCGCTCGCTGATGAGCTCAACGATCTCCACGATCGGCCAGCCACAAGCGGTGAAGCGTGCCGCACCGGATGCGGCGCTGGTTGCCGCCGTGGCCGAAAAGTCGGCGTTGGTGATGGCGCGTCTGAATACGATCGTCGACCGCCATCCGAACGTGGTGCTGGCCAATAGCCTAGGCGCGGAAGACATGGTGCTGATGGATATGATCTGCAAGGACAACTTGCCGATCGGCATCTTTACGCTAGACACCGGTCGCCTAAACGAAGAGACGTACAACGTTCTCGCCGAAGCACAACGACATTACGATCGCGACACTGGTTGCAACATCGAGATCATGTCGCCGGATTACAAATTGCTGGAGCCCTGGGTGCGCGAGCACGGCATCAATGGTTTTTATGACTCGGTCGAAAACCGGAAGGCTTGCTGCCAGATCCGCAAGCTAGAGCCACTCGCCCGCGCACTGAAAGGCAAGGACGCCTGGATTACCGGCCTGCGCGCGGCGCAATCCGTGACGCGTCAAAACATGGATTGGGAAGAGTTCGACACGCTGAATAATCTGCCCAAGTTCAACCCGCTGATCGAATGGTCGGAAAAAGAAATCTGGGCGTATATCGATCTGAACAACGTGCCCTATAACGCGTTACATGATCGCTTCTATCCATCGATCGGTTGCGCGCCTTGTACGCGTGCCATTACGCCGGGTGAAGACGTCCGCGCCGGCCGCTGGTGGTGGGA